>JAAZLV010000052.1 GCA_012799155.1 Bacteroidales bacterium
GCTTTTTCTTCACCGATCGACTTGAATGCCTTTTCCCCATATGGCACCGCACGGCTATCGCACCATATGATGGAAGGCCGTAGCAGTTTGCGCTCCTTGTCAATCATCACCAGCCCGTGCATCTGCCATGAGATACCTATTGCCTTAATGTCGGCCGGGTTAACACCCGATTGTTGCAATACAGATGCGTTGGCTAGCTTCAGGTTGCTCCACCACATCTCCGGATCTTGTTCCGCCCAGCCTGCCTGAATGGCCTGCATGCTCATCTCAGTTTTCGGATAAAAATCCGAAGCCACAGTTTTTCCTGTCACTGCATCAACCAGTGCTGCTTTCACCGATGAGCTACCAATATCATATCCCAGTAGGTACATTTTTTGTTGATTAATCTATTATTCTTATTCTGTTCTGTTTTTTTCTAGTAGGATGATTGTCTCGCGTACGAATTTGAGACTGTCTGAATCACATGGCAAATGCGTTAAATCCACCGTCCACCGTGATGGTGCTACCCGTAACAAAAGATGAGGCATCACTCACCAGGTAATGGATGGTGCCGCACAACTCTTCAGGTCTACCCATGCGTTTGAACGGTGTCTGACGAATCACATCCTTTCCCCGTTGTGTGTATGAACCGTCGGGATTGGTTAGCAGTTCCCTGTTCTGTTCGGTAAGGAAGAACCCGGGTGCCACTGCATTTACCCTGATTCCTTCGCCAAATTTGGTTGCTACCTCGGTGGCCAGAAATTGGGTGAAGTTGGTTATTCCGGCTTTTGCAGCGGCATAACCCACGACTCGTGTCATGGGACGAAAAGCAGCCATGGATGAGAAGTTGAGTATTACTCCCTTTTTTTGTTGTACCATCGGTTGCAGGAAAATCTGCGAGGGGAGCACACTCCCAGTGAGGTTAAGCTTCACCACCTGGTCGAACTGATCCATGTCCAGGTCGAAAAAGGTTCTTTCGGGTGCAATGTTGGCACCGGACATGTTGCCACCGGCTCCATTCAAGAGCACATCAATACGTCCATAACGTGTCAGAATCTCTTCACGATTTTGGGTTAGTTTCTCCTCATTCAATACATCTGTTTCCAGGAAAAGTGCTTCTCCTCCCTTGTTTCTGATCTCTTTTACCAATGCTTCACCCGGCTCTATGCGCCGACCAAGTATCACAACACTGGCCCCTTCACCTGCCAGATAGGTGGCAATCACACTACCCAGTACGCCGGTTCCGCCAGTAATTACAATTACTTTTCCGTTAATATTGAATAAATCTCTCATTGTTATCCGATCTATCTTGATCTTTTTTCATTAATTTCATTTCTCACAACTGCCATCATCCCCTCCACCTGAGCCAGGGCAAACATCCTCCCGTAGAAGGTGTATCCCGGATTGTGAGTAATTTCACTGTCGCCGGGCAACACCCTGCCATGGTCCACTCGCATCGGGATGTCGGATACGCATTCTTCAAGTATACGGATTACCTCAATCAACCTTCCGTTTCCATCCAGATGGGATGCTTCCATGAAATTGCCTTCGGGCAACAGCGCCGTGCTGCGCAGGTGGGCGAAACCGATTCGTTTTGCGAAACGTTTTGCCATACGAGGAACATCATTCTCTGCGATGGCACTAAGCGATCCGGCGCAAAATGTGATGCCGTTGCTGTGGTTGTTGACCGCTCCGATGATCCATTCAAGATCCTCTTCCCGACTCACTATACGGGGTAACCCGAATACTGGAAAGGGTGGATCATCGGGATGGATGCAGAGCATGATGCCATACGCTTCAGCCACTGGTACCACTTTTTGTAGGAAATAAGTGAGATTCTCCCGCAATCCCTCTCTGTCCATATCCCTGTAATGATGGAGTAACTTTTTAAATTCTGTAACCGGATCGGCTCCCTCTTTCATCTTGCGGTGGATAAATCCCTGCGTCTTGACGATGATGGTGTCAATCAGTTCCTCCTTTTCATCTTTGGTGAGGGTTTGGTCGAGGAGTTCAATTTTTCTCAGCTCTTCCACACTGTAATCGGCCTCAGCCCCCTCCCGTTGCAGGATCCTGCAATCGAAGTAGGCATACCGCATCCGGTCGAAATAGAGGGTGGTGGTCCCGTCCGGTAATTGTCGGTTAAGATCGGTTCTTACCCAATCGATGGCCGGCATGAAGTTGTAACAGATAGTTTTGATGCCTGCCCTGCCCAGGTTCACCAGGCTCGCGTTGTAATTGTGAATCAGCATGTCGCGAGTGGGAGCGGCATATTTAATCTCCTCAGCTACGGGTAGACTTTCCGCAACGGACCAGACAAGACCTGCCCCTTCAATGGTTTGTTTCATATCTTCAATTGCTTCCAGACTCCATACCTCACCCGGTGGCAAGTCATAGAGTGCCGTCACAATTCCCTCCACGCCAATCTGCCGTAACATCTCCAGAGTGATGGGATCTTTCTTGCCAAACCATCTCCAGGTTTTGATCATATTGAATTATAATTATGTTCTCAGCATTCGGCAATCTGCTTTCAGCTGTAAGTTTAATTTATTTGTGAACCATGAACATGCCTGCATGCTAACTTATCTGCTTTGGCCCGGAACAGTCGGATCTGTACATCAATTGTGATGCTTGAGATCCAATTTGATTTGTTTCAATTCTTCCAGCTCATGCACCGGTCGCTCAATTTCGTAAGGGATGGGCATGCCTGAGAATGTCTGGAAGTAAAGCAGACAGGCATCCTTCCACCAGACGGCGTCACGCGACTGGATTCTGAGACGAGACTGTACCTGACTGAACCTTTCGCTGTCGACATAAGGTTCCATTCGGTCCCACAATTTTTGAAAGTCACGTACCTGCTGCACACCCCCATCATAACGGTAAGAGAGTTCATCCCAAAGCGTACGTCCGTTTTTCATCCGATGATCCCAGGGAACATGGTGGAACCAGAGCAGCAACTCTTCTGGGCAGGTTTCCAGGTTGTTGTATGTTTCGCTCAATGGAGAGCAGTATTGCGACACCGCATTACTGCCTGAAGTGGTACGATCAAATCCAATACCCTCTTTACTGGCATTGTGGTAATAGGGTGGGAGCCAGTCGGGCCGGGCACCCGGTATCTCACACCAGGGTTCGGGTCCGTAATGGTGATCCCAAGCGAAGATATGGTGCAGTCCCAGTGGCATCATGTAATTGACCGCCGTCTCCCAGGAGCTCAGCATCATCTCCCGTACTGGCTCCAGGAACGCCTGGTCATTCGTAAAAGTCATCCTGAGCCACTCCTCGGCGATCTCTTCTGCCGTGAGGGTGTGATCCCATGCCAACCGCCCGAAGGCATACCAGTTGGCCTGGGCAAAGTGGTGTCCGCTCCAGTTGTCATCCAGCCCGATGTTGGCCACACCCGCAATTGCGGTGAGTGGATGTGAGAGCAGCGTGCCATCAGTGCAGTTCGCCACTGTGGATTCATCACCCAGGCAATGGGTGTTACTTTCCAAAAATTCTTTCCACTGTGTGGCCAGATAGACCAAGTGATTGGAGAAACCTAAATATTCCTGCGTGATCTGCAATTCCGGCATCAGGGCTGTCTGCTGCATTGCACCGAACAGGGGACTGAAAGGCTCACGCGGCTGGAAGTCGACCGGCCCGTTCTTCACCTGGATGATCACGTTGTCGCGGAACTGTCCGTCGAGCGGCATGAACTCACTGTATGCCTGTTTGGCACGGTCCTCCTCGGTAGGATTGTAGACAAACGCACGCCACATCACGATGCCGCCATGTGGCTTGAGGGCATCGGCCAGCATGTTGGCCCCCTCGGCATGAGTGCGCCCATAATCCTGTGGTCCCGGCAACCCCTCAGAGTTGGCCTTCACCAGGAACCCCCCGAAGTCGGGAATGATCCGGTAGATTTCATCGGCTTTATTCTTCCACCATTGTGCCACCTCCGGTTGAAGTGGGTCGGAGTTTTCCAGACCACCCAGTTCCTTGGGAGAGGAGAAGTTGATGGAGAGGTAGACCTTGATATGAAAGGGACGCAGCTCATCGGCAATCAGCTTCACCTTTTCAAGATATTCCTTGGTTAGAATATCAGGAGTGGCATTCACGTTGTTCAGCACCGTAGCGTTGATGCCGATGGATGCGTTTGCACGTGCATATTCCCTGTAGAGGGGTGAGATCTCTCCGGGCAACTTGTCCCACTGCCAGATGGAATAACCGGCATAACCACGTTCCACCGTGCCGTTGAGGTTGTCCCAATGATTCAGGATGCGGAGGTCGTAGCGTGGTTGTTCGGTGATTTCTACCTTATTGCTGAAGTGACCTGTTTGGATATGCCGTACAAGGTGGTACACACCGTAAAGGAGACCTGCCTCCCCGGCAGAAGCCACCACCGTAGTACGGCGGTTGCCCTGTTCCACTGTACGAATGATATAACCTTCTATCCCGGGTTCCTGCAATTCTTTACTTTTTATTAACTTGCGTACCTCTCTGTTTTTCAAAGTGCCGATCAACAGGGTATGCGTACGATCACTTCCGTTCTCAGGGAGGCTGCTGCCGCTCATTTCCTGCCAGGCATGCTGAAACTCCTTGAGTGCGACCGATGAGGCATCCCCCCGGAGTCGGGTAAAGGGTGGAAGAGTGCTCTTCTCCTGCGGTTGGAAACGCAACCAGAGCCTGCTGCCATCCTCAGCAGCAAGCTGTCCGATAGCGGCAATACAAAAGCTGATGACCAGCAAGAGTCTTCTTATTTTCATTATTCAGCAGTTCCTTTTATTGGTTGGATGGTGCCGTCGGGGTTGTATGTCAGTTCCGTCACTTTGAGGCTCCTGAGCCATGTCTTACCTTCCGAAGGTACGCAGTCGTGGTGGAACAAATACCATTTCCCTTTATATTCTACGATGGAGTGGTGTGTGGTCCATCCCACTACGGGTGTGAGGATGACCCCCTGATAGGTGAATGGGCCATAGGGGTTGTCGCCCATGGCATAGCAAATCAGGTGGGTGTCACCGGTGGAGTAGGTGAAGTAATATTTTCCATTGTAACAATGCATCCAGGAGGCCTCGAAGAAGCGACGTTCGGAATCACCGGCTGTCAGGGGTTTCCCATTCTCATCAAGGATCACCAGGTCGCGGGGTTCCTCGCCAAACTCCAGCATATCCTCTCTCAGACGCACTACCTTGGGGCAGAGGGCCTGCTCATCACCTTCCGGTAATATTGCACATTCCAGCGCTTTGTTGTTGCGATAGCGCTGCAGTTGTCCACCCCACAAACCACCGAAGTACATGTAATAATTACCGTCACGGTCGGGCCAGATACAAGGGTCGATACTGTAACTGCCCTTCATCGGGTTTTCCTGCGGAATGAACGGACCTTCCGGTTTGTCGCTGATAGCAACACCGATGCGGAAGATATCGTTTTGATCTTTCAACGGGAAGTACATGTAGTATTTACCGTTCCGAAAGGCTACATCACTGTCCCACAACTGACGCCCGGCCCAAGGGATATCCTCGGTGCGAAGCACCACTCCATGGTCGGTCACCTCTCCATTTTCCACCTCATCCATCGAGAAGACATGGTAATCTTTCATGTTGAAATGGTCACCGTTGTCGTTTTCCGGGATACCACTCTCCCAGTCGTGGGAGGGGTAGATATATAGTTTGCCGTTAAAAACGTGTACTGCCGGGTCGGCCATGTAATCACCCGGTACGAGATATCTGGGTTCTTTCATCGTGCTATATTTTTTTTATTGTTATTCTTTTGTTAGCTCTATAATTTGCTGTACCACCGGTTTAGGTTGGTAGTTGCGGTCGAAAAGCAGCGGGTAGTCGGTCCTTCCCGGTATTGGCCAGTCGTTGCGCCAGGTGTCTCCGTCGGTCAAACCCCAAAGGGTTACGCGGCTGATCTTATCCTGATGTTTCAGAAAGAGAGCGAAAAAGTCGCTATAGCGCTTGTTGAAAGCTGTTTCCACCTCTTCGGGAAGTCCGGCTGCATAGGGATTCATCTGTTCCTGGTATTCCGCTGTGAGTGACACCTCAGCTGTCTCGCCGGCAGGGAAGGGGAGCAGTGTGATGTCCATTTCTGTGATCATCACCTTTACACCTAGGGCTGCAAATGCTTCGATGCTTTTCTCAAACTCGTTGATATCAGGGTAATCCATTCCCATATGACCCTGCATCCCGATGCCATCAATTTTAATCCCCTCTTCCTTTAGCTTTTTCACCATTTCAACCACACTGTTGCGTCTGCCTTCCTGTGACATGCCATAGTCATTGTAATAGAGTTCCGCATCGGGATCTGCTTCATGGGCAAATTGGAATGCCAGTTTGATGTACTCTTCACCAATGATCTCGTAGAACTTAGTGTTGCGCCACGAACCGTCGTCAACTATTGCTTCGTTCACTACATCCCAGCCGTCGACACGCCCTTTGTAGCGCCCTACAACGGTATGAATATGGCTGCGCATTCGTTCAATCATCACCTCGCGCGATACATTTTCTCCGTTCTCGTCGGTGAAGAACCAATCGGGAGCCTGTGAATGCCAGATGAGCGTATGGCCAACGATATGCATGTTGTTGGCTTCACCGAATTCAATGAATTTATCTGATTCATCAAAAAAGAAGACTCCCTCTGTTGGTTGCAGATGCATGCTTTTCATGCAGTTTTCTGCAACAATGGAGTTGAAGTGGTCTTGGATCACCTGGATGCCCAAGGTATCTCTTCCAAAATTGTGATTTGCATTCAGGGCTGTTCCAATCAAAAATTTACCTTCAAATGCCTCTTTGAGTGAGGGGCCTTTCTCGCTTTGCGGTGCGGAGCAGCTCATTTGAATGAAGGCTATGAAAAGTAATGCGGCCAGCATCGGATAAAAGCTTTTTTTTGTTGTCATAACAGATCAGTTTTTTAAGATGTTATTGATTTTCTTGTCTGGCTTCAATCTCCAGATTAAGCCTGTCAATCACATCATCTTCCAACTCATAGCGGGAGATGACGAACATTGCTACGATCAGTAACAGGGCAGGGATCACAGCTACCAACCAAAGGATTCCCTGTTCCACTAACGGTGACTGCGTGATGGCGTTTTTCTCGTCAAATCCTACGAATGCCAATACAAATCCGGGTACCACACCACCCAGCGCCATTCCTGCTTTGAAGAAGATACCGGTAAGGGCGTTGACGATGCCGGAGATGCGTCGGCCGGTTTTGTGCTCTCCGTAGGAGATCACTTCCGGTACCAGTGCCCACATATATCCTGTCGCTACGATTACGCCGGTAGACTTGATGAACTGTGCCACCAATACCAACCAGACCATATTTTTCAGGGCAGGGATGACGGAGATAGCATAGAGGAGTCCCATGCCAAAAATAGCCACGGACAGAAAGACATAAAACATCTGTTTCTTGCCGATGGCCCTTTTAATGGCCGGTACCATTGGCATGAAGATAAATGCCGGGATGGAACCCAGAGCCATGAAATAGGGCACCATGTCGGGCGCATTCACATTGTAAATCATGTAATAGGAGCCGGCAGAATTGCCAATGGCCATCATGGCAAAAGCAGTGATGAAGAAGAAAGCCAGTACCCGCAGGGGGCGGTTGCGGACAAACTCTGTCCAGAGGTCGGAGACCTTCACATCATGGGTATCCTTCTCATCCATCACCACCCGCTCTTTCGTCTGGGTGTAGCAAAAGATCAGGAGTGCCAGTCCAACCAGTGCATAAATGGTCATGGTGATGAACCAGGCGTTGCCCGACTCAGCAGAATTGATTCTTCCATCCGGGGAGAGGCTTTTCACGATGATGGGTATCCCATAGGCGACAGCCAATCCTCCCAGGTTTGCAAGGAACATGCGGGTGGCAGTGAGCTTGGTGATTTCATCGGTATCACGGGTGAGAGATGCATTCAATGCACCGTATGGTACGTTCACAAGCGTGTAAGCCATCGACATCCCCACATAGGTGATGTAGGCATAGAAGAGTGAACCGGAGAAACCGTTCCAGAAACAGAGGATGGCGAATCCTGTAAGTGGCAGGCCGCCCAGAATTAGCCAGGAACGATATTTCCCCATCTTTGGATTGCGTTTGTCAACAAAGGCTCCCACAATGGGGTCCCATATCACATCGATAAGTCGCACTATGAGGAACATCACGGCAGCTGTTGCAGCTGGCAATCCAAATACGTTGGTGTAAAAAATCAAAAGGTACATTGATACCGTCTGATAGATGAGGTTTTGTGCCAGGTCTCCAGAACCGAACCCGATGCGTTGTACCGACGACAGTTTGTAAAAGCCGCGCGTCTCACGCTTAGTTGCTGACAGATCTTCCATTTTTGTCTGTTTGTTTTTGTTTGGTATAAGTTGTTTTGTCAATTTGTACTGCTTATTCTGAGCTTCATGTTTTCAATTTAAACAGCTTCTCGGCATTGTGCACGTGCACAGTTTAGCGTTTGAAAAAGCACATCAATAATGTAAAAAAATAGATGCTTGTTGAGAAAAGTGAAAACGGTCTTACATTATTTGGTACAAAAGTAACCTTATTTTTTGCAAATTAAGGGCTGTACAAGGAAAAGATGTATAAATAATACACATATAAAGTATAGATGTGGCATATAATGTTCCTCTTTTCAACCTTGGTATTTGTTGTTGATATTGTGGTTAAAGGGTATACTCCCACCATCTCATATCTTGACATATCGCTTGCAAATTGTTTGGAACTGATTCTAATCTCGTTCTAATCTCGTTCTAATCTCGTTCTAATCTCGTTCTAATCTCGTTCTAATATGGTTCTAATAGATTCGAATCAGATTAGAGTCAGATACGAGAGAGATATGATGAAAATTAAAATCAGATGAAGCGATTATTCAGAGCAGTTGCATTACGTGGTGAACTGTTAATCTGGCTTGAAGCATCTGTGATAAAAAAACAATCATCTCCTTCGCAAGAAGGAGATGATTGCAATTCATAGGGTCTGTCTATCCGATTAATAACCGGGGTTCTGATAGGCGGCTTTTTCCTCTTCACTCATTGTCATCCCGTCGATCTGACCTTGCGGTATAGGGCGCAGATAGTGGAATTTCTCGATGGTTCGGGTATAGACCTCCGGATTATGGTCACCTGCTGCTGAACCGCAGATGGTGTATGTTCCAGCCAGTTCTGCCCATTTCTGGGTACGTACGAGATCGTACCAGCGATGTCCTTCACCGAACAGCTCGCGACTGCGTTCCGCCAGAATGTAATTGATGTCGATTGTGGCAGGAGTAGCAGCAGTCATGGCTGCGCTACGGTCAGCCACAAGCTCGTAGTTGCCGTTGTTTTTCCAGCGCCATTTGCCGGCACGGGCACGCAGCACGTTGACCAGTTGCCGGGCGGTCATGGAACCGGTGGCACCCTTCACGGCTGCCTCGGCGGCAATCAGGTAGAACTCGGAGAACTTGGCAATGTTCCAGGGGCGCGTGATTGCACCGTTGGGTTGACCCAGACCGGTACCATTGTCGGTACGATAGGTGCCCAGCTTCCAGAGCCCGGGGTAGTATATGCGGCTGATGCCGCTGGGGGCGATCACCCAGTCGGCCCTTCCGGGCAGTGTGCCGGCACCCACGTTGCTGGGTCCTGCACCGGTGGGATAGGTGACTGCAATTTCAGGTTCCTCTTCCAGGAAGGTCAATACCGGTTCACCGTTTTTAACTGGCAGTCCGTTGGCATTTATGAGTGTTTCATTTGTGATGCCTGCCTTGCCCCAATTGCCGTAGAATACACTGGCAAAGGTGCCGTCGAAGCGGCTGTCGTTCGTCTTGTCGGCAAAAGTCTCTGTATATGCTTCTATGGTGGGTGCCATACGGGTCCAGGGGCGACCACCCCACTGTACGGCGTCACGTTGAACGGATGAAATGTTGTAATTGGTGCCATCGGCAGAACTGCGAATGTTCCCATAGTTGCTTGTCACATACCATACCGCATAGTTTTCAGGAGCAGAGCCGTTAGACCAGGAGAGGCTGGCCTGGTTGTAATATTCATCTTCCATGTGGTCGGAGTAGAGCACGATCTCCTTGTTGCGGTCGTTGCTTCCCAGATGTACATCGTAGTAATAATCGAGCAGTCCGAAGGGGCCGGGGTTGTTGA
>JAAZLV010000353.1 GCA_012799155.1 Bacteroidales bacterium
ACACGAACATTTAATTGCTCCAATTTGTTTTTCAGTAATAACAGGCGCTCTTCCCGCCGCCCGGTGATGATCAGGTCAACACCCTCTTCTGCCAGCATTAGGGCAGTAGCTTCACCAATTCCGGAAGTAGCGCCGGTGACAAGTGCGATTTTTGACATAACAGCTTAAATTTTTAAATTGATTTATCAATCAAAAATAGCCAAAAAAAAGTTCAGGGAGGGGATTATCTGAAAAAAAACGTAATTTTACATTCATAAACACAACACAATATGAAGGAAGATAGTTTTGTCACTGTGAAAACATTCAATTTCCCGGCAGATGCCACCATCGCTCAGACATTCATGGAAATGAGAGGGATTGATATTTACATGAAGAATGTGGTTTCCAATCGGTTGGCATATACCCTGGGGGATATTGAGATGCAGGTAAAGCAATCGGACTATGAGAAAGCCCGCGAAGCCCTGATAGAAGGGGGATTTGCCAAACCGGAAGATTTTGAGTAATTTCCCGTCATAAAACATCTCACATGATTGAACAGGCGGAAAAAGAGCGAAACAACCTGCGCTACAAGTATATCTTGATAGGGGCATTGATCCTATTGGGATTGATCATCTTTAAATTCACCCGTCCCTATATGAGCGGCTTCCTGGGGGCAGCTACACTTTATGTGATTGTCAGTGGCCAACAGCGTTTCCTGACACAGAAATGGAGGTTGCGCAAATCACTCAGTGCATTGCTGATCGTATTGGAGGTTCTCTTCTTTATCCTGATACCGCTAACAGGATTGACACTTCTGGTGATTGACACCTTTTCCGGAATCACTTTTGATCCACAGGTGATCCTCGATGATGTGAGCGCATTCATCCTCTCAATAGAGGAGCGGTTGGGATTCAACCTCTTCACGCCGGAGAACCTGTCGGGACTCCCCAAACTCGGCACGAACCTTTTACAGGTTGTAGGAAACAGTGTCTACTCTTTTGTGATCAACATAATCGTGATACTCTTCGTCTTGTATTATATGCTCTTCAGCAATGATGAGTTTGAAAAGTCGATTCGTGAGATACTCCCCTTCAAGGAGGAAAACAAGCAGATACTGGGTGAGGAGACCCATCTCATCATCCAGGCCAATGCCATTGGCATTCCACTCATGGCAATCATACAGGGCTTCTTCGCCTATTTGGGTTATCTTATTTTCGGTGTGGAGAGTCCACTGCTCTATGCCATCCTGACTGCCTTTTCAACAATACTTCCATTGGTAGGGACAATGATTGTATGGGTACCCATCAGCATAAGTTTGCTTCTTGGCGGAGACTACGTGAACGGCATTGGTTTGGCTATCTATGGGCTTATCATCGTTGGTGGCGTGGACAATGTGGCCCGTTTTCTTCTGCAAAAAAAACTGGCAGACATTCATCCGCTGATCACTGTGTTTGGGGTGCTGATCGGGATCCCTATGTTCGGGTTCTGGGGAATCATTTTCGGACCGCTCCTGCTATCTCTCTTCATCCTCTTTTTCAACATGTACCGCCACGAATATGTGAAAGGTTCGAAAGCTGAACCTCGTGTCACCACCCGGATGAAGGCCAGAAAGGTATCTATTCCCGGATACAAGCCGGTTAAAAACAAAAAAAAGAAGGCTGATGTCCCCAAGAATGCATAACCCCCTCCATTTTCTGCTCGTATTCATTCTCTTTTTGTTTACTTCGGGTTGTCACTCCGGGAAAAATGGAGAGCAGCAGGAATTGTCGAATACCTATAAGAATCATGTGGAACTTCGACATGCCAAAGGATTCCAAATAGATCTTGCTGATGATCATACCCGTCTGACAATTCACAACCCCTGGTCGAAAACTGGTGAACCATATGCGGTCTACTACCTCTACCCTTCACTACCGGAGAAACTTCCATCCAACGGCATCTCCCTACAAATACCAGTCAGTTCACTGGTGGTAAACAGCTTTTCCTATTTCGAGTTTCTCTCCCTACTGGATGAAACGGATGCCATTAAAGGGGTTACCGACGCATTCCGGATTTACAGTCCTCTGATACTTGATAAAATTGAACATGGAGAGATCAGCGACATGGGCGATCCCTTTCAACCAAACCTTGAAAAAGTGATGAGGGTAAAACCCGATGCGGTAATCAACTCAGCATATGCCCAGGTGGACAGTTACAGTGACCGACTCACCAGAGCCGGCATTCCTGTCATCTATTCATTGGAATGGATGGAGAATGAACCTCTTGCACGGGCTGAGTGGATCAGGATGATTGCCGCCTTTTTCGGGAAGGATTTGCAGGCCGACTCGCTATTTTCTGAAATTGAACAACGATACAACTTTGCACGCAATCAAATCCCTACTGATCAAGTACGCCCCACAATCCTTGCAGGAGACAATTTCCAGGGCACATGGTATGTGCCCGGCGGTAAGAGCTTCAATGCAGCACTCTTTCGTGATGCCGGTATCCATTATCGTTACAGCAACAATCGGGAGAGTGGCAGCATCGGCCTCGACATTGAGTCAGTATTGACACAATTCTCAACTGCCGACTATTGGTTCGGTTGCGAATCAGAGAGCTATGCCGAATTGGCAGAGAAGGATGCCAAATACCTATTACTAAATGCAGTAAAAAAAAGACAGGTATTCAACAACCATAATCGCACAACCGAGAATGGGGGAAATGACTATTTCGAAAGTGGAGCAGCCCACCCTGACAAGGTGCTCTCCGACCTGATTCGGGCAGTCTACCCGGAGGCATTGCCAGGACATTCATTCACCTACATCAAACCGCTGGAGGAGGAGCCATTCCGTGAATAAACAAACAGCACTATTCCTACTCTTGATGTTGTTACTTGTAACAGCATTCCTGGCCGATATTTTCAGCGGGAATGCAGACATTCCGTTCAATGATGCCTTGCAGGCATTAATGGGAGGATCAGATGATCTGATTGTGAATGAGATCATCCGCAATTATCGCCTGCCAAAAGCCATTACAGCGGTTATTGCAGGAGCTGCACTCTCATTGTCGGGATTGTTGATGCAGACACTGTTCCGCAATCCTCTTGCCGGTCCCGATGTACTGGGTGTGAGTGCCGGAGCGGGACTAGGGGTGGCTTTGCTCACAATGTTAAGCGGTACGGCGATTTATCCACTACTCTCCTCATTGGGCAGCATGGCCACAGTGATTGCCGCCATAGCAGGTGCAGCAGGTGTGATGCTGTTAATCCTCACTGTTTCATCACGGATCAAAGACTCCATCACCATCCTGGTGCTTGGGATGATTTTTGGATATGTGGCCAGTGCAGTGGTGACAATTTTACAGAGCTTCGCCGATCCCGATTCACTCAAGCTATTTGTCACCTGGACCTTCGGGAGCCTGGGAGGTGTAACCTGGCAGAAGATGCCAATATTGCTCTCTCTCTTTCTGGCGGGTGTGTTGACCTGCTTTCTCCTGATAAAAGCACTGAACAGTCTGCTGCTTGGTGAGCACTATGCAGTAAGCGCGGGGTTGAACATTCGGCGGACACGTCTTTTGATTATTGCCATCGCTTCACTTATCACAGGCAGTGTGACTGCTTTTACCGGTCCCATTGCTTTTGTGGGGGTTGTAATCCCTCACTTCGCAAGGGCATTCTTCGGCACAGTAAACCACAGGAGAATTTTGCCGGCAACACTGCTGCTTGGTAGTATCCTGATGTTGCTGTGCGACATCATCTCACAGATTCCCATCACCAACCGCACCCTCCCCATCAATGCAGTAACTGCACTCTTCGGTGCTCCCATGATTGTCTGGGTCGTGTTAAAAAGGAAGAAACTTTAAAACTGCCGCTGTGGAGTGATCGCTCCATTTATAAATTATGGCACTGTTTTTGCCTTATTACTGACGAACGTTAAAATTTCAAGCACTCAAATTCCCAACGGGAGTGATTCAAAAAATAAATTCTATATTTGTAATAAATATAGTTGCTAAAAAAAGGAACTAAAACAATGGATAACAATTTTTCTCAACAGGTCAGAGAGATCATGGCTTATAGTCGCGAGGAAGCGGGAAGGCTCCAGAACAATTACATCGGACCAGAACATCTGATGCTGGGCATCCTGCGTGACAGCGAAGGACTGGCCATCCAGGTGCTCCAGGACTTCGACATCGATCTGAAAATGTTGAAAGAATATATTGACAATCAGATACGTACCATTCAGGAACCCTATGATGGCACCAGTGAGGTTGTGATCAATAAAAATACGGAAAAAGCGTTAAAGATAAGTATATTGGAAACTCGTCTAACCAAAAGCAAAGAGACAGGATCTGAACATATCCTGTTGGCCTTGCTGAAAGAAAAGAATACATTGATCCACGACATACTCACCAAATTTCAGCTAGACTACTCCAGTGCATTTCTCTATGTGAAAAGCATTCTTGAAAACAGGAGTGATTCAGATGAAACCAACTCTCCCATTGGGGGTCCAAACTTCACGGACGATGATGATGATGAGATGAACGACAAATCATCTTTCAACCCGGGAGGGGGACAAAGCACCTCCTCACACACCAAGGGGAACGCCTCCGACACGCCTGTACTGGACAATTTCGGAACAGATATCACACGTGCCGCACTGGAGAACAGACTTGATCCGGTAGTAGGACGTGAGAAAGAGATTGAACGGATTGCACAGATTCTCAGTCGTCGTAAGAAAAACAACCCAGTGCTGATTGGTGATCCCGGTGTGGGTAAATCGGCCATCGTGGATGGCCTGGCACTTCGAATCACCCAGAAGAAAGTGTCACG
>JAAZLV010000354.1 GCA_012799155.1 Bacteroidales bacterium
CGAATGATCTCCAAGTCGAAGGTGTGCACCTCAGTCTGGACCGGATAGCGGTTGGGAGGTGGCGTGCCAATGGTGGAGAGGTCACGTGATCCCATTAGTGAGAACTGGAGGGTACGAGGGATGGGGGTGGCGGTCATGGTGAGCGTGTCTACATTCACCTTGAGCTGTTTCAGCTTCTCCTTCACCGAGACGCCGAACTTCTGCTCTTCATCGATGATAAGAAGCCCCAAATCCTTGAACTGGACATCCTTCCCCACGAGACGGTGGGTACCGATGAGGATGTCTATCTTTCCATCCTTCAAGTTGGTCAGAATCTCCTTTTGCTCCTTGCTACTGCGTGCACGACTCAGGTAATCCACCTTCACCGGGAAGTTGGCAAGCCTGTCGTGAAAAGTGTGGTAGTGCTGAGTAGCCAACACTGTAGTAGGCACCAGCACGGCCGTCTGCTTGCCGTCGGTGGCCGCCTTGAAGGCAGCCCGCACGGCAATCTCGGTCTTTCCGAAGCCCACGTCTCCGCATATGAGCCGGTCCATGGGTTGCTCGCTTTGCATATCGGCCTTCACGTCACGTGTAGCCTTGATCTGGTCGGGGGTATCCTCATACATGAATGAGGCCTCCAGCTCAGTCTGCAGGTATGAGTCGCGCGAGTAGGCATACCCCTTCTCTTCCTGTCGACGGGCATAAAGCTTGATCAGGTCGCGGGCGATATCCTTGATCTTCTTCTTGGTCCGATCCTTCACCTTCTCCCAGGCACCTGAACCCAGCTTGTTGAGCTGGGGTGACTCCCCCTCTTTGCCCTTGTACTTGGAGACCTTGTGCAGTGCGTGGATGGAGACAAACACCGCATCATTGTTAAGGTAGGTGAGCTTGATCACCTCCTGCACCTTCTCTCCTATGCGCAGGCGCACCAGTCCCGCGAAGCGACCGATGCCGTGATCCATATGCACCACGTAATCGCCCTGTTGCAGTTGATTGATTTCCTTCAGTGTGAGTGCGATCTTACCGGTTCGTGCCTTTTCCGACTTGAGGCTGTACTTGTGGAAACGGTCGAAGATCTGGTGGTCGGTGAAACAGCATATCTTCAGGTTCTCGCAGGAGAAGCCCTCATGCAGGGTCTTGTTAACCGGTACAAAGGAGATGGGATCGTTTCTGTCCTCGAAGATATGATAGAGCCTCTTCTGCTGTTTCTCGCTGTCGCTCAGAATATAGAGTGTATACCCCTCATCGGTAAACTGATGGAGCGACTCGCTCAGCAGATCGAAATTCTTATGGTAGAGCGGCTGCAGCGATGTCTGAAAACGCAGGGTAGCGTCGGGTGTCTCCTGCATGCTCTTATCAAAGCGTATTTGGTGGAAAGGAGTAATGTGCGACAGAAACTCCTCCCGGGTCAGCATGTCAGCCTTTACAAAGGTCACATCCTTCGGGTCGATCTGCAGTTCATCCTGGTTGAGCGACTCTACACGGCTGGCAATCCAGCGCATATCCTCTATCGCTACTACAGTCTTATCCGATAGTGAATCGAAAAGGGAGGCATGCAAACCTCCGTTTCGGCTGAACTCAGGCACGATACGCACCTCGTTGAGCTTCTCTTTGGAGAGCTGTGTCTCCATGTCGAAGCTTCGGATAGTCTCAACCTCATCACCGAAGAAATCGATCCTGTATGGGAGCTCGCCGGAATAGGAGAAGACATCAAGGATGCTTCCCCTCACGGCATACTGTCCCGGCTCATATACATAATCGACGTATTGAAAGCCATAACTGTCGAGCACCTCGCTGACGAAGGAGGCGTCAACCCGCTCACCCGTCGACAACTTGAGCGTCTTCTCCGCCAGCTGATCACGTGAAACAGTCTTCTCTGCAAGTGAATCGGGGTAACTTACGATGATCAGCGGACCGGAATCACCCTGTAAGCGGCTCAATGTTTCGGTGCGAAGTACTTCGTTGGCAGCATCGAGTTGCCCGTAACGGGCCGCACGTTTGTAGGCGGAAGGGAAAAAGAGCACATTGTCGGAGCCCATCAGTTGTGTCAGATCGTGGTAGAAGTAACCGGCAGACTCGGCATCGTTGAGAATGTAGAGATAGTTGCGGGGAGCCCTGC
>JAAZLV010000355.1 GCA_012799155.1 Bacteroidales bacterium
GCGCTCCTTGCCTGGGGGCAGCGAAAGACCATCCTTTCAAAGTGCAGCGAGCTGATGGACCGGATGGGGAATGAACCCTACCGGTTCGTCACGGAGCATGGCGAAGAGGATCTGAAGGCCCTGCTGGGATTCAAACACCGCACCTTTAATGACACCGATTTGCTTTACTTCATCAGTTTTCTGAGAAGACATTACCAAACACATGCGTCGCTCGAAGATGCTTTTCTTGCTGAAGAAGGTTCTTTTGATTCCGTGGAAGATTCACTGATTCGGTTTCAACGAGCATTCGTGAACGATCCTGATATGCCACAACGTACCGGAAAGCATGTGGCATCCCCTGCCCGCAATGCAACATGTAAGCGGTTGAACATGTATCTGCGCTGGATGGTGCGCAGCGATGAGCGAGGTGTCGATTTCGGTATATGGAAGAGGATCCCTCAACGGGAGCTGATCTGTCCACTCGATCTGCATGTAGACCGCACTGCACGCGCGCTTGGGTTGATCGGACGGAAACAGACCGATTGGAAAACGGCTCTTCAGCTCACGGAGTCACTCCGCCGGTTTGACCGTGAAGATCCGGTGAAGTATGACTACGCGCTCTTCGGCTTGTCGGTCAACGCCGATGACTTTCCTACACTCTAGTCGCCGCCGTATTCCATTAGGTAGGCCTTGATGAAGTCATCAATGTCGCCATCCATCACACCGTTCACATCGGATGTCTGGTAGTTGGTACGGTGATCCTTCACGCGGCGGTCGTCGAAGACGTAGCTGCGAATCTGAGAACCCCATTCAATCTTCTTCTTCCCTGCCTCAATGACGGCCTGAGCGGCACGTCGCTTCTCCAGCTCCATCTCATAGAGCTGTGATTTGAGGAGTCGCAGTGCATTCTCGCGGTTGCCCATCTGCGAGCGGCTCTCTGTGTTTTCAATCACGATCTCCTGCTCTTCACCGGTATCGGGATCCTTGTGGAAGTAATGGAGGCGAACACCGGTCTCCACCTTGTTTACGTTCTGGCCTCCCGCACCGGAGGAACGGAAGGTGTCCCAGCTCAGGTTGGCTGCATTCACCTCTATCTCTATGGTGTCGTCCACCAGGGGTACCACGAACACGGATGCAAAGGAGGTCATTCTTTTTCCCTGCGCATTGTAGGGCGATACCCTCACCAGACGATGCACCCCGTTCTCACTTTTCAGGAATCCGTAGGCCAGATCGCCCTCCACCTGAAGGGTGGCAGTCTTGATGCCGGCATCATCGCCATCCTGCCAGTTGGTGACGGTGGTCTTGTAGTTATTGCTTTCGCACCAGCGCTGGTACATGCGGAAGAGCATCGATGCCCAGTCCTGACTCTCGGTGCCACCGGCACCGGCGTTGATCTTCAAAACTGCTCCCAGCTTGTCTTCCTCCCGGCGAAGCATGTTCTTCAGCTCCAGCTCTTCGATCAGACGGATAGCTTCAGCATACTGTGCATCCACCTCCTCTTCAGATACGATGCCCTCCTTCACAAAGTCGAAAGCGAGCTGTAGTTCATCAGCTGCTGCCTTTATCTCCTGGTAGGCGTTGATCCAGAATTTCAGTTCCCGCACTACTTTCATCTGTTTCTCTGCCGTTTTGGCATCGTTCCAGAAATCGGGCGACTGGGTTCGCAGTTCCTCTTCTTCTAATTGGATGATCTTTGCATCGACGTCAAAGATACCCCCTCAGCGCATGCTCGCGCTCCAACACATCTTTCAGTTGGTCTGCCGTTATCATGATTGTTTCTATTTTATCTGTTTGAGGTGCAAAAATAATCAAAAGAAGCGAATGTTCCGCCTCTTGTCTCACTTCGTTTGATGCATGACAGGGATATGCAGTTCCTCACCGGCTTTAAGATGCTCCCCCAGTTGCGGGTTGCTATGCCTGATTTGATCGATGGAGCAGCCATACTTGCGGCTGATGGCATAGAGTGTCTCACCTGGTCTCACGGTATGTGACACTGTTCTCTCCTCATCTACATCGGTAATGATGGGTTCCGGCAGACTGCCATTCTCTTCCCTTAATACGGCCTGAATGACCGATTCTCTGTGGTCACTCTTTTTGGGGTCACCCTGGTTGTTGCTATTCCTGTTTTCACTTGCCGGCGGGTTTTTCAATGGATCATGTTCAGTGAGGAGTAATGTGTCACTCTTGTTCACCGGATTGTTGAAAATGGTCTCACTGTTGCCTGCATTCACGTTATTGCCTGCTGTAAGCGGTATGGAACGTTTGTTGTGATTTGTTAGCGCTGCTTTACGCTTCTCCGCAACAACCAATGGTTCGTTCTCTTTCAGCACCCTTCCGCCACGCAGGTAACGTGAGGCATAGTAGGGCTCGGCGGAAGATGAGACGATGACGCCATAGCTGGTTGAGGCGTGGATGAAACGAAAAGAACCGTGGCTGCTGACTTCGGTGACGATTCCCACGTGGCCCACGATTCCGTTGCGGGCTCTCCCCTCGAAGAAGACCAGATCTCCTTTTCTGAGACTTTTCTTGTCTTCGACTGCAGGGAATTGACGATCCTGTCCGACCGAGCTGGCAGCGAGGTTGAAGCCGAACTCTTTGAAAACGAATGAGGTGAAACCGGAGCAGTCGAAGGAGTGAGGACCCCTGCCGGCATATCTGTAGGGTTTACCCAGATACTTTTTGCTGTAACCGATCAACTGCTCCTGCAGATTGTTCTCAGTCATTTTCTTTTGGGATGCCGACTGTCGCACTGTACCGCACGATACAGCCACGAGGGCAACCAGGAGGAGCGTGATGAGTTGGGTTGATATCCGCTTTGTATCTACTTCTTTTGACATGCAACTACTCTAAGAGGAGTACAAAAATAGGCAAATTTACTGCTCAACATGCTGGTTTCATGATTTTTTAACAAAATAACCCGCCTTAAAACTCTTTCCGGATACACTATAAGATCACTTTTATTGGTAATTCCGGATTGAATTTCATATAACTTTCCCAGAGGAGACTGTCTCATAATTGAGGAGGTTTTTAGCCTGTTTTTGGAAGCTCACCCTATATTCTAACCTTATTGCATCTATATATCAACCTTAATCATTTTGGGAGTGGGTATAAGGAGGATATAAGGAGGATATAAGGGTGCTATAAGGCTAGAGACACCGAGAGCCTGCGAAAGCCCCTGTTTCGTCCTTGTCAAGTCCTGAAATTGGGGGTTCATCCAGATGTATGAAATGGAGCTGTCTGCGATTGTAGCAATCAGAAAATATCCGTACCTTGTGCCCCGCAAATCTTGATGACAAACTAAAAGTGGAATGATGACAATCCGTAATATTGTGTTTGATTTTGGTGGGGTGCTGATCGACTGGAATCCGGTCTACCTCTACAGCGAGCTGTTTGAAACAGAAGCGGAGATGAACTATTTCCTGACCCATATCTGTCCCTACGACTGGAACCTCAGGCAGGATGCCGGCCGGTCGATCGAGGAGGCTACGCGCGAGCGACAGGAGCGACACCCTGAATATGAAGAAGAGATTGGCTACTATTACGGCCGTTGGGATGAGATGCTGGGTGGTACCATCGAAGCGAATGTGCGGCTCGTGGAACCGTTAAAAGCAAAATACCGTCTTTTCGGCCTCACCAACTGGTCGGCAGAGACCCTGCCGCTGGCGATGCAGCGGTACGATTTTTTTTCCAAGCTCGAAGGGATCGTCGTTTCGGGAGAAGAGAAGATCGTGAAGCCCGATCCGGCGTTGTATCGCATCCTGCTTGACCGGTATCAACTGAAAGCAGAAGAGTCACTTTTCATCGATGACAATGCAGCCAACATTGCAACAGCGCGAGAGTTGGGATTTCAGGCGGTGCACCTCACTCCCGACCTGGATCTGGAAGGATATCTCAAGGAACAGGGAATCTTGTAGCGTTCCCTTTATCGGTCGAAACGGTAATAGTGCAGCAGCGGGTGATCCTCGCCTGCAAGGATCTTCAGCACTAGCTCCATCCCCTGCACAGAGAAGGTGATGCCGTTGCCACCGAGTCCCAGGACAAAGATGGCATTTGGGAAATCGGGGTGTTCCCCAATGAAGGGCAGCCCATCCTTTGTCACACCGAAAGCACCTGCCCAGGTGTAATCTTCAAGGAAGGTGAGGGTGGGGAACAGCTTCTGAATCTTTTTGATCAGCTTGTCCCTTTTTTTGCCTTTCATCTTCTCACTCACCGGGTTGTATTTGTAGGGGATGTCTTCACCACCCACCAGTAGACGACCATCGTCGGTTGTCCGAATATAGATGTAGGGGTCGGCAGTATCCCAGATCAACAAATCTTTCAACTGAGGGTAGAGGTTGAAAGATTGCTCGCTGACACAGGCAAAGGTGCTGATCACGTCGGCATATTTCTTCCGGAACATCCGCAGGGTTTCGAAGCCGGTACAAAAGACAATGCGCTTGCTGCGGATGGAAAACCCCTCTTCAGTGATGATCTTCACGTGATCCGGTTCGTATTGAAATTCTTTCACCGCAGTATGGTCGAACACCTGCATTCCTCCGGCATGATTGCGACTGATCAGTTCGTGCGCTGCACGAAATGCGTCGATCGATGCCCCCTCTTCCGATAGGATACCGGGGTGAGACGCCATGTTGTATCGCACGCTGATCTCTTCCGGGCTGAGCCATTCAACCCTGAACCCATGGGCTTTTCTGTAATTGTACTCCTTTTCCAGATCGGCTACCGCCTTCTCGGAGTGGGCCACCTGCAACGATTTTTTTCGCTCGAAGCCAGCATCGATTCCCTCTTTCCTGAGCATCGCTTCCAATATCTCAATGGCGTTTATGCCTTCCCTGTAACAGGCCACCGCTCCCTCCTCACCGATCAGCTCTGCGAGCTTGTGCATCGGAACATCGATCTCGTACTGCAGCATTGATGTGGTAGCTGCCGTGCTTCCATTGGCCACGTCCCGCTTGTCGATCACAACTGTCTTGTAGCCCGCACGGTGAAGGGTATGGCTGATCAGTGCACCGGTGATGCCGCTGCCGACTACGGCGATGTCGCATTCAATGTTTTCCTGCAAGGAGGGGTAGCAATAGGGAATCCCGTTTTTCAGGAGCCAGAATGATTCGGGTGAACGCAGTTCCATGGGGGTGAATTTTAAATGGTTGATTTCACAGTTATAACGATGCAGGTTCTCTTTTTGTTTTCTTTTTCACCCGGCCTGTTTGCCCCATTCCAGATCTTGTGTCAAATGGTCAGGTATAATATTTAACCAATTTCAAGTTACACCAATCCATAATTTTATTACCTTTGTACCCTAAGATATGATGTGGACAGATTTGAGCTGCTTGCAACCACAGAAAAAAATGCTAAAAATGAATCCTGCATTTCTCTTTCTTATCGTTGCCTCGGTCCGGCTCTCCATCTCTATTGTTTTTGACATTTTAATTATTGAACGGGTGATACTGTACCCTCTTGTTATGTTGGGAGATGCACCGAACAGCAATGAACCGTGATCCCGCTACTAAATTTCAGACGACATGAATTATTTATTTACCTCAGAGTCGGTGTCGGAAGGACATCCTGACAAGGTTGCCGACCAGATATCAGATGCATTGCTGGATGAATTTCTGGCTTATGATCCCAATTCGAAAGTAGCCTGTGAGACCCTGGTGACCACCGGGCAGGTGGTGCTTGCCGGTGAAGTCAAGTCACAGACCTATGTTGATGTGGCCGAAGTGGCGCGCCAGGTGATTGCCGGTATCGGTTATACAAAAAGTGAATACCGGTTTGAGGCAGAGTCGTGCGGTGTCTTCTCAAGCATTCATGAACAGTCGGATGACATCAACCGAGGTGTGGATGCAGAAGTACAGGGAGCCGGTGATCAGGGGATGATGTTCGGCTATGCCACCAACGAGACTGAGAGTTATATGCCACTAGCCATTGACCTGAGTCATGCACTGATGCAGGAACTGGCCAACATCCGCAAGAACCAGCCGGAGTTGATGCCCTACCTTCGTCCCGATGCCAAGTCGCAGGTGACTGTTGAGTACAGTGAAGAGGGTGTTCCCTTGCGCATCGACACCATTGTGATCTCCACACAACACGATGAATTTGAATTGCCGCGTGGCAATAGCCAGGAGGCACAGTTGGAGGCCGATAGGGCGATGCAATCGCGCATACGGTCGGATGTAAAAACGATACTGATACCGCGTGTGAAAGCACAATACAAGGGACGTAAAGATATCCAGAAGCTGTTCGAGGGAGAGATCACCTATCATGTCAACCCCACCGGGAAGTTCGTGATTGGCGGACCCCACGGCGACACCGGTCTGACGGGTAGAAAAATCATCGTTGACACCTATGGCGGCAAAGCTCCACACGGTGGAGGTGCCTTCTCCGGAAAGGACCCTTCGAAGGTGGACCGCTCAGCAGCATATGCCGCTCGCTATGTGGCCAAGAATATGGTGGCAGCAGGTGTTGCCAGTGAGATGTTGATACAGCTCTCCTATGCCATAGGTGTAGATGAACCTATCAGTATTTTCGTGGATACTTTTGGGAAGAGTAATGTGAAGTTGTCGGACGGGGAGATTGCAAAGAAGATCAGAACAATGTTCGACTTGAAGCCCCGTGCCATTGAAGAGCGTCTCAACCTGCGCAATCCTATTTACTCCGAAACGGCTTCCTATGGCCATATGGGACGTACACCCCAGGTGGTGAAGAAGGAATTCAAATCGCGTTACATGCCTGAAGCAAAAATAATGGAGGTGGAGTTATTTACCTGGGAAAAACTGGATTGTCTGGATGCGATCAGAAAAGAATTCGGATTATAATGTTGTAGTCTATTGTGCCTCCAGCAACCAGTTACGGCCAGTCTTCACCCAGGCGGCAACCCGCCTGGGTGAACTGCTGGCACAGAATGGGATAACCTGTGTGAACGGTGCTGGAAAAGAGGGGCTGATGGGAGCGTTGAATGATGCTGTGCTGCAACACGGGGGCAGGGTAAAGGGAATTATTCCCCGCTTCATGTCAGATGCAGGGTGGGGACATGACGAGCTCACCGAGCTGGTCGTGACGGAGACCATTCATGAACGGAAAGCCCTGATGGCTGACACGGCCGATGCGGTGGTTGCATTGCCGGGTGGCATGGGGACGCTGGAGGAGCTGGCCGAGATCCTGACATGGAAACAGTTGGGCCTTAGCCACCATCCCATCATCTTGCTCAACGTGGACCATTATTACGATCCGCTGCTCGCTTTTTTCGATAAAATGATTTCGGAACGTTTCATGCGTGATGATTTCCGTAGGATGTGGCTTGTGGCTGATACACCCGAGGAGGTGATCTCACTGTTGCAGAATTATCCGGAGTGGAATCCTACTTTTGGTAAATATACCCGAAAAGAGTTGTAAATTTGTGGTGAGAGACTTGCTTTGCCGATGAGACAACTGACAATCGCACCCGATAGTGTTCCCCTGATTCCTTATCATATCCAGAGAGCCGGGGAGGATTCATTGATCTCCTTACCCCTGGAGCCTGCATTGGGTCAGTATGAATATCTGCC
>JAAZLV010000356.1 GCA_012799155.1 Bacteroidales bacterium
GAAGAACTTGACAACCTTCTTCGTGAGTTTTTCCACGATCACCGTATACCGGATTTCAAGATAGAATCGATACGGCTCGAAATTCACGGAACATTTGAGAACCACCAATAACCTTTTAATAAACATTAGTATGAACGCTGAAGAGTTAAAGAAACAGAAAGACAAGGAGAACAGAAAGCAGATGACTACCGTTGCAGGTGCTCCGGTAGGTAACAACCAGGACTCAATGACAGCCGGTCCACGGGGACCGATGATGTTGCAGGATGTATGGTTCCTGGAGAAACTGGCACACTTCGACCGTGAAGTAATTCCTGAAAGACGCATGCATGCAAAGGGATCGGGCGCCTTCGGCACCTTCACCGTGACACACGACATCACGCAGTACACCCGTGCGAAAATCTTCTCCGAGATCGGGAAGCAGACCGAAATGTTCGTCCGCTTTTCAACAGTAGCCGGAGAACGGGGTGCAGCCGATGCCGAAAGAGACATCCGTGGTTTCGCCATGAAGTACTACACCGAAGAGGGCAACTGGGACCTGGTGGGCAACAACACCCCGGTATTCTTCTTCCGTGATCCGCTCAAGTTCCCCGACCTGAACCACGCGGTGAAACGTGATCCCCACACCAACCTGCGCAGTCCCAACAACAACTGGGACTTCTGGAGCAATCTGCCCGAAGCGTTGCACCAGATAACAATCACCATGAGCGACCGCGGCATCCCGCGCAGCTATCGCAACATGCACGGCTTCGGCAGCCACACCTACAGCTTCATCAACAGCGACAACGTGCGTCATTGGGTGAAGTTCCACTTCGTTACCCAGCAGGGAATCGAGAACCTGACAGATGCAGAGGCTGAAATGTTGGTTGGGAAAGATCGGGAGAGCCACCAGAGAGATCTCTTCGAGGCCATCGGCAATGGCAATTTCCCAAAATGGAAGATGTTCATTCAGGTGATGACCGAGGAGCAGGCTGAGCAGATGCCCTACAACCCGTTCGACCTGACGAAGGTGTGGTACAAGGGTGACTTCCCGTTGATTCCGGTAGGCGAGTTTGAACTGAACCGCAATCCGGACAACTATTTCCAGGATGTAGAACAGGCAGCTTTCAATCCTGCCAACGTAGTGCCCGGAATCGGCTTCTCACCCGACAAGATGTTGCAGGGGCGTCTATTCTCCTACGGCGATGCACAGCGCTACCGCCTGGGAGTAAACCACCATCAGATCCCCGTAAATCAACCCAAGGGTGTGAAGGGAGGCTATAACTCCTACCACCGCGACGGTCAGATGCGGGTCGATGGCAATCAGGGTGCCGCCCTCCACTATGAACCCAACAGCTATGGCATCTGGCAGGAACAGCCCGAGCATGACGAGCCGGTTCAGAAGGTAAATGGCGACATCAAACGGTGGAACTTCCGCGAAGATGACGACAACTACTACGAACAGCCGGGCAAGCTCTTCCGTCTGATGACAGCAGAAGAGCAACAAAGACTGTTTGAGAACACCGCCCGAAACATGGGTTGCTCGGATGAGATCATCAAGATCCGCCATATCGGCAACTGTTTCAAGGCCGATCCCGCCTATGGGCGTGGAGTGGCTGATGCACTGGGCATCTCCTACGAGAAAGCAGGAATTATCTGATTCGCAATAGAAATAGAATGAATGGCCGTCTCATGATTTCACATGAGACGGCTTTTTTTTGTGAAGTCGCCTCATATGACTTTAATTTACACCTTAATTCAGTCGTAACTGGTTCTTAATTGCTTCGAATCTATTAGAGCGAGATTAGAACGAGATTAGAACCATATTAGAGCGAGATTAGAACGAGTTCCGAATGAAATGTGTCTCATCATGGAATAGGTGGCACTTGTTCAATTAATTCATGAGCTCCAAAAATTAGGCATCAAGCGTTCAGTAATTGTTGTGCGATCAGATCACTCAATCCGATCTTATCTCCTCAGGTTGACAGGTTACAATGAACTTTTTCATACCTCTTGGGGTTATTTCACAATCTGCAACCGGTCATTTTCACTGATTTCACTACCTTTGCAGATTAATCGACAAGATTACAGAACAAAGAATATGAAAAAAATAACGACACTGCTGTCGCTGGCCCTGCTCTTTACTACGCTCACCTTTGCTCAGGATGAGATGCGCTGGAGCTTCTCACTCGAGGATCGCGGCAACGGAGAAATTGAACTGGTGGCTGATGTATTAATCAAACAGGGGTGGTATCTCTACGACACCAAAATACCTGATGGAGGCCCTACCCCCACCCAGATCAGCTTCGACAACATCACCGGCGCAGAACCTGTTGGTGAGTTCCATGCTTCCGGCAAAGAGGCGAAGGTGAAGTTCGACGCCATCTTTGGCATGCAGATCGGCATCTTCCAGGAGAATGCCCGCTTCGTACAAAGATTACGGGTGACCGATAAAAACAACTTCGCGATTGCAGGTGATGTGCGGGCACAGGCCTGCGACGACCAGAGTTGCACTCCTCCCCTACCCAACGACTTTGCCTTCAGCGCTGCTGATCTGCCTGCAACGGTAAAGGCGTTGGCCTCAACAACAACGACTGCAAGCGAAGCTGAAAACAGCTCACCTCTCACAACACTGCAGCCGCTGGGAGGAGCCGCCAATGAAACAACTGTAGCAGCGACACCAGTATCTGTTTCAGATCTCGACAGCGATCTGCTCTGGACACCGGTGGTGGAAGAACTGCAACAGTTTGGCATGAAGGGCAGCACTGCCGGCATGTCACTCTTCTGGATCCTGCTCTCCGGCTTTGCGGGGGGACTGATCGCACTGGTGACACCTTGCGTCTGGCCTATGATCCCCATGACCGTCAGCTTCTTCCTGAAACGGAACAAGTCAGACAAAAAGAAGGCAGTGGGTGAAGCACTGGCTTACGGTGCCGCCATCATCGTAATCTATGTGGTACTGGGATTGATCATCACCGCCATCTTCGGCGCCAGTGCACTGAACAACCTGGCCACAAGCGCCCTGTTCAATCTGATATTCTTCGCCCTGCTGGTCTTCTTCGCCATCGCCTTCTTCGGTGGTTTTGAACTGGTACTCCCCTCAAAATGGACCAACAAGATGGACCAGAAGGCGGACACCACCACGGGTCTCCTCAGCATCTTCTTCATGGCCTTCACCCTCGTGCTGGTCTCCTTCTCCTGCACCGGCCCCATCATCGGGACCCTGCTGGTAGAAGCCGCCACTGCCGGCAGCATCATCGCACCTGCTATCGGGATGCTGGGCTTTGCACTGGCCTTGGCCATCCCCTTCGTCCTCTTCGCCATCTTCCCCTCCTGGCTCTCCACCATGCCCAAGTCGGGCGGATGGCTCAACTCGGTGAAGGTGGTACTGGGATTCCTGGAATTGGCACTCGCATTGAAGTTCCTCTCGGTGGCCGACCTGGCTTACGGGTGGGGCATCCTCGATCGCGAGGTGTTCCTGGTATTGTGGATCGTCATCTTTGCACTGCTGGGAATCTACCTGCTTGGGAAAATCAAGTTCCCCGGTGACAGCGATGTGCCACACCTCACCATCCCGCGACTCTTCCTCTCCATCATCTCGCTCGCCTTCGCGGTCTACATGATCCCGGGTCTGTGGGGAGCACCCCTCAAGGCTATCAGTGCCTTCTCTCCTCCCCTCTACACGCAGGATTTCAATCTCTACGAAGGTGAAGTGCATGCGCAGACGCTCGACTATGAAACCGGGGTGGCAATGGCCAAACAACAGAACAAACCGCTGCTGATCGACTTCTCAGGCTACGGCTGCGTGAACTGCCGCAAGATGGAGGCTTCGGTATGGACAGACCCACGGGTGAAAGATCTGCTGGACAACGAGTATATCCTGGTCACCCTGATGGTGGATGACAAGACACGACTCCCCGAGATCATCGAGGTGGAGGAGAACGGACGCACCATGCGACTGAAAACAGTGGGTGACAAGTGGAGCTACCTGCAGCGCCACAAGTTCGGTGCCAACGCCCAACCCTATTACATAGCACTCGATCATGAGGGCAAACCGCTCAGCCCCTCCTATGCCTACGATGAGAACGTGGAACGATACATGGAGTTCCTGGAAACGGGACTGGCCAATTTCAAAAAATAACAACCTTTATGCAGAGGCGACCCGGTGTCGTCTCTGCCCTTTTTGACATGCATACGAGAGAAGAAAAAATGGAAGCGTTCGGGCGGCTGCTCGACGTGATGGATGAACTGAGGGAGAAGTGCCCCTGGGACCGCGAACAGACCAACGAGAGCCTGCGGGCCAACACCATTGAGGAGACCTACGAACTGGCTGAAGCAATCATTGCCAACGACAACCCAGAGATCAAGAAAGAGCTGGGCGACCTGCTGTTGCACGTGGTCTTCTATTCGAAGATCGGCGAGGAGAAAGAGGCGTTCGACATTGGCGATGTCTGCAACGCTATCTGCGACAAGCTCATCTTCCGACATCCCCATGTCTTTGGCGACCAGCAGGCCGACTCCGCCGGCATGGTGGAGAAGAGCTGGGAACAGATCAAGCTAAAGGAGAAAGGTGGCAACAAGACTGTTCTCGAAGGTGTTCCCTCTGCCCTGCCTGCTTTGGTGAAAGCCTATCGTATCCAGGACAAGGCGCGCAATGCAGGTTTCGACTGGAACGAAAGGCAGGACGTGTGGGAAAAGGTAAAGGAGGAGTTGGGAGAACTGGAGTCTGAGATTGAAGCGTTGGATGCCGACCGGATGGAAGCCGAGTTTGGCGATATGCTCTTCAGCATCATCAACGCTGCCCGTCTCTATAAGGTGAATCCCGACAACGCCCTGGAACGTACCAACCGAAAGTTTATCTACCGTTTCAACTACATGGAGCAGAAGCTCCGTGAACAGGGACGCCAATTGAAAGAGGTAACGTTGGAGGAGATGGAAGCTTTCTGGCAGGAAGCAAAAAAAAACGAAAAAGCATGAAGAACCTGCTCTGCCCACAATGTAAGGTACGCCGTTTCTACCTGCTTAATGCAGCAGGGGAACGACTGGTGGTAACTATTACTCAAGAGAAAGAGATCCAGCCGATTCATGAAAATGAATCGCTCGATGGGTATGATACCTCGTTGCTCTACTGTCTGGGTTGCTCCTGGAAAGGTACGGTCAACAATCTGGTCTGACCTACTTCCCGAGCCGCCATTGCGCCAGGATCGACTTTCGTTTCGGGAAGATTCCGTTTTGACGCGTGCGCACATCTTCCACCACGTAGAATATATTTTTATCAAACTCATTGAGCGTGCGCTCCATCTTTTTCATCTCCTTACGATCGATCACCGTTTCAATGATGTCGACGGTATCGGTAGATCCTTCACCATGCGTCAGCGTGGCTCCGAAATTGAGTTTATTGAGTATTTTCACCAGGTGAGCTCCATTCTTCTGGGTATAGATGCGACAGAGCACGATCCCATAGGCGATGCGCTGCTCGAGCAA
>JAAZLV010000053.1 GCA_012799155.1 Bacteroidales bacterium
ACAACAGAAATTATGTGTGCAGATTAACAGTCGTTTGTGGTTGATGCGGAATCACAAATAAATCTCTCTCGCAGTGGTACAATCTATGTTTTAATGTGCTACTTTTGCATCCGATTTTTTTGATATAAATATGAATTATTTTCTTACGATCTCCTTGTTGGTGGTTTCCAACATCTTCATGACCTTTGCATGGTATGGACACCTGAAACTGGCCGAGAACAGCTGGTTCAACAAGTTGCCCCTTATCGGTGTGATCCTGATCAGCTGGCTCATCGCCTTCTTCGAATATTGCTTCCAGGTACCGGCCAACCGCATCGGCTTCGATGGCAATGGTGGCAGCTTCTCTCTCATGCAGCTAAAAGTGATCCAGGAGGTGATCACCCTTACCGTCTTCGTCATTTTCTCTTCTCTCGCTTTTCAGACACAGCTTAGGATGAACCACTTTATTGGTTTCGTGCTGTTGGTGCTGGCGGTCTATTTCATTTTCAAGGAGTGAGCGGATCTCATTAGTGATAAATTGAAATCCAATCGGGATGATTGGGTGCAAATAAAGAATAAAATCACTAATTGTAGTGATTGACGGGTGTTGGTTTATCCTGTTTCTTTGCAAACTAAACTATTATTCATTTATAATCATCACTATGAAATATTTGTTTTTAACGTTATCACTATTATGCAATATCTTCTTTCTCTATCCAATAGGGTTGGAAATGATGAAAGAAACGAACCCTCAAGACACAGTGAAGGTCTACTACCTCGATGAGGTGGTGGTTAGCAGCTCGGTGAAGGAGACCAACGATCTGCGCAACATGCCGACGGCAGTGTCGGTAGTGTCACCCAAGCAGCTGAAGGATAGCCAGATTGAGTCACTTCCGGACATGAGCTCCTACGTGCCAAACTTCTTCATCCCTTCCTACGGTTCCAAGGTATCCACACCCATCTACATCCGCGGCATTGGTGCCCGCCTGGGATCACAGACGGTGAGCCTTTATGTGGACAACATGCCCAGCTTCAACCCTTCGGCATTCGATTTCGAGTTCCAGGATATTCAGCGTGTTGAGGTGCTGCGTGGTGCGCAGGGCACCCTTTATGGCAGGAACGCCATCGGCGGTATCGTCAACCTTTACACCCTCTCACCGCTAACCTTCCAGGGCAGCACGGTAATGCTGGGAGGTGGCAATCATGGGCAGTTCTCGGTGAAAGGATCAAATTACAGTCGGCTGAGCGACAAGTTTGGTGTCTCAGTGGCCGCCTATTACAAGAAAGATGACGGTTTCTTCAGAAATAACTATACCGGCGAGAATGCCGATGCCTCCGAGAATGCCGGCGGCCGCCTGAAGCTTGAGTGGGAAGCCTCTCCCGCTTTCAGGGCACAACTGTTCAGTAACTACGACTACGTGACCGGTGGGGCTTTCCCTTACATGCACCGTGACTCAACGGAAGTGAATTTCAACGAGCCCTCCTCCTACGACCGGCACTTGTTCAACAACGGACTGTCGCTCGACTTCCGCGGTGATGGCTACAGCGTGCATTCCACCACCGGATACCAGTTCCTGAAAGATGACATGAAGATGGACCAGGATTATACGCCCCGTTCTGTTTTCTCGATCAACCAGAAACAAAAACAACACTCACTGAGCCAGGAAATCACAGTGAAGTCGGATAACAGTCGCCCCTACAGATGGGTGGTGGGAGCCTTCGGCTTCTACGACCACCGTGTGATCGACACACCCGTCGCAATCCTTGAAGATGGGATGGTGAGCATGCAGGGACACCTTGATGCTGCCATGGAACGGATGGGAGCACCCCTTCGCATCGTCTATGCCAACGACCGGATCGACCTGCCGGGTGTATATACCAAACCGTCACGCGGTGCGGCTCTTTTTCACCAGTCCACCCTGCAGGATCTCTTCGGTGTGCAGGGACTCTCTGCCACTGCCGGCATTCGCTTCGACTACGAACATACCGCTATCGACTATTCCACAGAGAGTGATGGTGGCGATGTGAACCTAATGTTCAATATCCCCGGCAGGCCCATGCCCCCCATGTTCGTGGAGGGTGATACTCTGATGGAGGGGAGCTACAGCAAGGATTTCTGGGAGATATTGCCCAAGTTTGCCCTGCAGTACCAGTTTAGCCCCACCGCCCATATCTACCTGTCGGCCTCGAAGGGTTACAAGACAGGAGGGTACAACGAACAGGCCTTCTCCAAACTATTGCAAAATGCGTTGGCGGCATCCATCATGCGCAATGCCATGTCCGGCATGCCGGGTGGCGGCGGTGCTCCCGGCGGTACCCCCGGCGGTTCAACTGCTGACGAGCCTACCCTCGAGGAGCAGCTCTCCTACGACCCCGAAAGGAGCTGGACCTATGAGCTTGGCGGACGCTACCAGATGTTTGACAACAGGCTCTCGTTGAACTACGCCATCTTCTACACCCGTGTGAACAACATTCAGATCATCAAGCTTGTGGACCAGGGTACCGCAGGTCGCGTGGTGACCAATGCGGGTGAGTCTGACAGCAAGGGCTTTGAACTGAGCCTGAAGTATATGCCTGCGAGCGGCCTCTCCCTCTTTGCCGACTATGGTTTCGCCGACGCCCGCTTCCGCAACTATGACATCTCGGAAGAGCAGGATTATTCCGGCAATCACATCCCCTTCGCACCGCAAAACACGCTGAGCCTGGGTGCCGGTTATATGCACCGCCTACCTTACGGTTCTTTTGTTGAGAGGCTCTCGGGTAACATTCAATATGCCGGTGCGGGCAGGATCTACTGGACCGAATCGAACACCGATTATGAGGGCAACGAGCTTTATCAACCATTCTATGGAGTGGTGAATGCAAGTGTGACGGCAGAGAAGGGAGCCTTCAGCCTGGAGCTTTGGGCTAAAAACCTTTTCAACAGGAAGTACCATGCCTTCTATTTCGAGGCATCTGACATGAACGGAAACGTGAATCCTTTCGTGCAACGCGGCAATCCTACCCTGGCGGGTGCCACCCTACGCTACACCATCAGCAGATAAGCATGTAGATTATAGTGTGATCCTGCCGGTAAGCAACAATCCGGCGATCAGGGCAGAGGTGCCCAGCAAAAGAATGATAACAGCCCACTCCCACGGTTTGGGCTGTTTTCTTTGTTCCCGCTTAGCCCGTAGGAAGAGCAACGAGCCTATACCGTAGAAGAGCACCGAGAGGATGAGGTAGCGAAGTCCAACGGCATAGATCACGTAGAGGGAGTAGAGGGTGCCGAGAAGAGCAATGACAAGGTGACGGGGCGATTCCTGTTTGCGGAGTGAGAAGGCGGTCTTCACCGCATATAAAGACGAGAGCAGGTAGGGTATCAGCACCAATGTGGTGGCGATGGTGATGGCTGCCAGGTAGGTCTCGTTGAGTCGTGGCGAGAGGATGGAAAGCAGGAAGAGCTGCGTGAAGCACTGCGTCATCAGCAGCGCGTTCACCGGTGTCCCCTTGCGATTGGTCTTCTGAAACAGACGGGGTAGCACGCCATCGCGCGCTGCAGCATAGAGCGTCTCCACGGAGAGCAGGATCCAGGAGATGCTCGCACCCAATACCGAGATCATGATCCCCAGCCTGATAACCAGACCGCCGGCAGCTCCCACCGCTGTACGTTCCAGTACGAGTGCCAGAGGTGTCTCGGAAGCGGCCAGCTCATGGGCCGGCACTGAC
>JAAZLV010000357.1 GCA_012799155.1 Bacteroidales bacterium
ATTTGAAAAAACCATTACTTACCGCGGGGAGCAATCTCCGCGGTTTTCTTTAATACTTTGCTGAAAAGAGCTGTACACAAAAGAGAGCTGCCATAAACTGGCAGCCCTCTCAATCAAAGCAGCGAATATATAACGAAACCACCGGAGCGGCTTCGCTACGTTTTAATTACTGAAACCGGGGTAGAGACCCTTGCCGTCACCATACCCTGCTATCTGTTCCAACATGCCGTTGGAGAGGTTGATCTGCGACTGTGGGATCGGAAAGAATCCTTTGGTTTCATCATATCGGGAACTGTAATTCATGTTCTTGATGACACCGTTGTATACAGCTGCGTTGCCGTAGTTGTAAATTGGGGCACCAATCTGTGATTCCAGGGCCGTCTTGGCATAGCTGTCACCCCAGCGGCGCATGTCGTTCCAGCGGAGACCTTCGAAGGCAAGTTCATAGCGACGTTCCTTCTGGATGTTCTCCAGTGAATAGGGCTTCTCTTCCAGGCCGGCACGTAGACGCACACGATTCATGTACTGGGCATCTTCAGTCAGTTCCGACATCATCAGCAATACATCGGCAAAGCGGATAAATATAAGATCGTCGCCATGCGACAGCTGCTGGTCGTCTTTGTTGTTATACATCAGCACACTGTAGTCGTTGAAGTACTGTTCACCGCTACGGGCGGAAATACCGTTGTACTTCTTACCCCAGTAGTTGCTTTCCATTACAAAGTCCCACTGACCCTTCGCATAATTGGGCAATTCAGCTTCTATGTCGAGCACGGAGGCCCAGAGCCTCGGGTCATTCGGTTCATCTGAGAGCCACTGATCCACTACAGGTTTTGGTATGGAGTTGCCCTGGCCCCAGCCACCGGCAAAGGGGTAGGTGTTGGCCAGCGACTGCAGACCGCGCAGTGCGAAGTAGAGCTGGTACTGGTTGGCATAACCCCTGCGGATATCCCAGTCGGCAAAATTGGAGAACTTCAGGGCGAAGAGCGTTTCCGGGTTGCGGGCACCATTGTCACTGGCATATTTCAGTGTCTTACCTGTTTCAGTCATGTAGTCCTGAATGTAGGGGTAGTCCTGGATTGTCAGTTCGTTGGTGTAGGGCCACAACTCGTGGAAGTCACCCACCAGGGTATGACCGCTGTTGCTGATACACTCGCCCAGCATGGTGATCACTTCCTGTTTGGTCACACTTCCCCCTTCAGCAAGCGGAAGGTCAGCTTTCTGGTAGAAACCGGTGTAGAACAGCCATACTCTTGCCATCATCGCCTGTGCAGCCCAGCGGGTGACATGTCCCTCTGTCGTGTTGGAATAGGGTTTATTTGGCAACAGACTTACCGCAGCTTTCAGGTCTGATGCGATCTGTCCGAAGATCTCATCTGCAGATGCTCCTCCCAGATCAGCCATTTCGGTGGTGATCTTTAGGGGTACACTGCCGTAGAGTGTAGCCAGGCGGTGGTAGAAGAATGCACGCAGGAAGAGTGCTTCTCCCTTGAACTGACTCTTTTCCTCCTCAGAGAGAATGCCTTCTGTTAGTGCATCCAGTTTCTCAATAGCAAAATTGGCACGGTGAATGCCTTCATAGGTAGTTTCCCAGTTGTGGTTGAGCATGTCGGGATCGGAATACATGAAGGCTTCATAAGCCTGTGCCTTCACATCGTTCACACCACCACCACCCAGCTTCTCATCACTGGCTACTTCACATACAAAGAGGTAACTCATGTCGGTGAGCTGATGCTCATTGTTCATGGTGGTATAGATGCCGGCCATCATCTGCATCACCTCTTCGCTTGTGCCCGGGAAGTTGGCAGAGGTTTTGTCTGTCAGCGGATCATAATTCAGGAAATCATCGCAGCCGGTAACGATCAGTGCAAATAGGATAATATATAGTATTTTTTTCATAATCATCTAGGTGTTTTAAAATTTCAGATTGACTCCAACAAGTATACTCGATGGCGCAGGGTAGAAGCCCAGATCAATGCCCGATACAAAGGGTTGCTCGTCGCCGTATCCCACTTCCGGATCCATACCGGAGTATCCTGTGAACGTTAACAGGTTGCGACCTGTAACATAGAATCGAGCTTGTCCGAAAGGCATTTTGGGGAAGAGATTCTTGAAGTCATATCCAAGTGTAATGTCCTGGATTCTTACAAAATCACCATCCTCGATATAAAGGTCAGAGACATTCATGCGGTTCACGCCGTTACCGGCTGTCAAGCGCGGCAACTTGTTGGAGGTGCCTTCGCCAGTCCAACGTCCCAGAATATCGGTGGTGTAGTTGTGGAATTCATTGTCGGCATGAGAGCGGTAGGATTTCAGAATCTGATGTCCGAAGGATCCCTTGCCGGTAATGGCAAAGTCAAATCCCTTGTATCCCAGGTTGATGCCGAAGCCGGTGCGGAACTTGGGATGGGGATTGCCAATCAGGGTCTTGTCATCCGGTGTCACCTGGTTGTCACCGTTGGTGTCTGAGAAGATCAGGTCACCCGGCTGTGGGTCACTCTGCAGGAATCCTTTGCTCCAG
>JAAZLV010000358.1 GCA_012799155.1 Bacteroidales bacterium
GGCATGTTCATCTTGCGCAGTACAATCTCATCCATTCCCTGCTTCTGCATCATCACCGGCACCTCGTAGATGGTGGAAACATCGACCGACTGCATTACGGCTCCCTGTTCCACGTTGCAGAAAAGGGCTACCTTGTCGAGAATATCCTTGCTCAGCTTCCGTTCGGTACGCAGCACCAGCATATCGGGTTGAATGCCGAGCGACTGCAACTCTTTCACCGAGTGCTGAGTGGGTTTGGTCTTCACCTCACCGGCTGCAGCAATGTAGGGCACATAGGTCAGGTGCAGGCAGAAGCAATTCCTGCCCAGCTCCCAACGCAGTTGGCGTACCGCTTCCAGGAAGGGGGTCGACTCAATATCACCCACCGTACCACCGATCTCGGTGATCACGAAATCAAATTTTTTCTTCACGCCAAGTGATTTCACATTGCGCTTGATCTCATCGGTAATATGGGGGATCACCTGTACTGTTTTTCCAAGGTAATCACCACGACGCTCCTTCTGAATCACATTCTGATAGATGCGTCCGGTGGTGATGTTGTTATCTTTGGTGGTTTGTATGTTCAGGAACCGTTCATAATGACCCAGGTCGAGGTCGGCTTCATGTCCGTCGACAGTAACATAACATTCACCATGTTCATAGGGGTTCAGTGTTCCTGGATCCACATTGATGTATGGATCAAACTTCTGAATGGTAACCTTATAGCCTCTTGCCTGCAACAGCTTTCCGAGTGATGCCGCAATGATCCCCTTACCCAGTGAGGAAACAACGCCTCCTGTAATAAAAATATACTTTGTATCAGCCACGATTGGGGTAATTTATGTAAGATCTGTTTTATGAAGGTGCAAAGGTACAAAAAAAGAGAGTGTGATTTGGCTGATGTCATAAAAAAATAGACGCGAAACAGCATGATGGTTCTCAATTGGCCATCATCAGCAATTCCATGTTCTCACAACGCATGATCTTGCCAGGGAATGCTTCAACAATGGAATAGTTGTGCGTCGACATGATAACTGCCGTCCCTCTCTCTGCAATCTCATGCAAAAGTGAAACAATCTGGCTTCCGGTTTCAGGATCCAGATTACCTGTAGGCTCATCCGCCAGGATCAGTGCCGGAGAATTGAGCAATGCACGGGCAATCACCACACGTTGCTGCTCACCACCCGAGAGTTCATGCGGCATTTTGTAGGTCTTGTTTTGCATCCCCACCTGTACCAACACCTCGTGGATGCGGTCGCTGATCTCCCGCTTGTTCTTCCAGCCGGTAGCCCTGAGCACGAATTCAAGGTTCTTCTCCACTGTGCGGTCAATCAATAACTGAAAATCCTGGAAGACAATTCCGATTTTGCGACGCAGAAAAGGAACAAGTCGGCGTTTGATCGTGGCCAGCTCATAATCGAACACGCGTGCGCTGCCCGTCTCCACGGGCAGCTCCGCATACATGCTCTTCATTAGGGTGCTTTTCCCCGATCCCACCTTGCCAATGATGTAAAGAAAGTCACCACGGTTCACCGTGAGGTTCACGTTCCGCAGGATGATGTTCTCATCGCGGTTAAGTTGTACGTTTGAATAGTTTACCAGTTGCTCCTGCGCCATTATTTGATGAATTGTATCGTAAAGGGATATTTCCAATACTCACCGTTGTTTGCTTTCACTGTTGCGATGATTACGAAAACAGCATATAAAACTCCCAGAACAATTGCTACGGGAATACCGATAACAGTAATTGTCAGTATGAGCGCGTAGATCGCATAACTGATGATCGCATTGAGGATGTTCTTGCCATGCAGGTCTACATTTGCGTTCACATCCTTCTGGGTTGTCCACATGATGATGGGCACCAC
>JAAZLV010000359.1 GCA_012799155.1 Bacteroidales bacterium
CGGGGCAGAGGTGCTGGCGCTCGCTGCCGATATGGCCAACCGCGACGACAACGAACGGATCGTGCGGGAGACGGTGGAGCGGTTCGGTGGGGTGGAGATCCTGGTAAACAACTCAGGCGGTCCCAAGCCGGGCAGCTTTCGCGAGCTGAGTGAATCGGACCTGGATGAAGCTTATGAGAGCGTGCTGAAGTACAATATCAGGATGATAGGCCTCTGTTTGCCCTACATGGAGCGGCAAGGGTGGGGGCGCATCATCAACATCACCTCCATCACCGTGAAGGAGCCTGCAGCCAATATGGTGCTTTCCAATATCTTCCGCACGGCGGTAGTCAGCTATGCCAAAACAATCAGCAAGGAGCTGATAGCAAAGGGTATCACCATCAACAACGTGGCCCCCGGCTACTTCCGCACCGACCGTGTGACGCAGCTCATGGAGGTGAGGGCGCGCGAAGAGGGACTGGCAATAGAGGAGTACGAGGCGAAGGCAATCACCGCCTTTCCGCACAAGAGGTACATGGATCCGCAGGAGCTGGGCGACCTTGTTTGTTACCTCTGCTCCGATCAGGCCCGCTCGGTGACCGGCACCACCCTCCAGATCGACGGAGGTTTACTTAGCGGCCTTTAAGGGGATGTTCATCCCGAAAGCCTGACCAATAATCGCGGATGCTACCTTTCACCTCCCGGTGCAATAGCAGCAATCCGATCAGGTTCGGGACCGCCATAAAGGTGACGGTGAGCAGTGACAGGTTCCAGATGATGGTGGTGTCGGTGAAGGAGGCCACGAAGAAGCCGGCTACGAAGATGATCCTGTAGAGCATCACATACCTGGCACCTACCAGATAGGTGACTGCCCGGTCGCCATAGTAGGACCAGGCGATGGCTGTGGAGAAGGCGAAGAGCAGCAATCCGATGGCAACGATGTATTTCCCGTAATCACCCAGGAAGCTGCGGGTAAATGCTGCAGTCGTGAGGGGTGCACTGTGAACGAGGGAGTTGCCGGAAAAGGAGATATCGCTTTCTGTCTGTGTCACCCTCCCTTTCTCAATCATCATCTCGCCACTATAGGGAACGCCGTTTTTGAATACTTTTACATCTTCTGCCAACGAGCGGGCATGCAGGATTGATACAGGCTCCGCGATATCTCCTTCTTCTATGGTCAGCTTGCCATTAAACAGTGCCAGGCGGCTACTGTTGTCCAGATGACCCTCCAACAGTTTCACATCTGCCTCATCCCCATTGTCATAACTGCCTGCCAGCATCTCGATATCGGTCTTCTGAAACTGGTTAGGCAGCTTCTCATTCCAGACCCCTGAGGAGAGGAGCACCAGCCCTGTGAGGAAACAGATGATGGTGGTATCGATGAAGGGCTCCAGAATTGCCACCATCCCCTCGGAGACAGGTTCATGCGCCTTGGCGGCAGCATGCGCAATGGGTGCGGAGCCCTGCCCCGCCTCGTTGGAGAAGAGACCCCGGTTGACACCATTGTTAAATGCAAACGCGAATCCAGCACCCAGGAAACCGCCCACGGCTGCAGTGCCGGTGAAGAGATCGCTGAAGATTGAGAGGAAGGAGGGGATGATCTGCTGATAGTTGTAGAGAATCACCGCGATGGCTCCCAGGAAATAGATGACTGCCATGAAGGGGACCAGCGTGGCTGTGACTTTTGCAATGCGTTTGATGCCGCCAATGATGATAAGCGCCAGCAACAGCGAGAGAATGGCTCCGGTAACCATGTGATTGAGTCCGAACGTAGCGAAGAGGGAGTTGGAGATGCTGTTGATCTGGGGGAGACTGCCGGTGCCGAAGGAGGATAGGATTGTTGCCATGGCGAAAAAGCCTCCCAGCCAGTAACCTGTTTTGATCTGCTTGCCGTTCTTCAGCGATATGTTAAGCCTTTTCTTCATGAAATACATAGGCCCACCGGTTACCATTCCCTTCTCATCAAAGTCGCGGTACTTGTGCGAAAGGGTCACCTCTACAAACTTGGTACACATCCCCAGAAAAGCAGTCACCAGCATCCAGAAGAGGGCCGCCGGTCCACCCAGATGCACGGCCAGTGCTACCCCTGCAATGTTGCCTGTGCCCACGGTTCCGGAGAGAGCAGTGGCCAGTGCCTGGAAGTGGGAGGTGTCACCCTTGTCACCTTTCCTGTCATACTTGCCCCTGACGATGCGCAGGGCGTGTCTGAAGTAACGTATCTGTGGAAATCCCAGGTAGAGGGTAAAAAAGACTCCCGTACCCAATAGAAGAAAAACAAACCAATGATGACCGCCGAGATATTGATGGAGGAGGATAAAGAAATCGTTGAGACGCTGCATTAATAAGTGCTGTTTCGATTCATATTCTGTCTGTCGCGGACAAATATAGAAAAATCCTGTTAGAAATGAACTAAAGAACCCTCATTTTCCGGTCATGAATTGAGCAATCTTTCTTATCTTTGTCACTAATCATACCAAAAAACAATCAAAAAGATGGATAGACGCAACTTCTTGAAGAAATCTGCAATCTCTGCTACAGGATTAGGACTGGCACCACTGATGGGGCAACCGTTCAACTCGCTTTATGGGAGCAATGCTCCTGGCGATAAAATCAAAATCGGTCTCATCGGCTGTCGCAACCAGGGATGGAGCAACCTCGAAGCGTTCCTGCAATACCCGGGTGTGGAGTGTATCTCCATGTGTGATGTAGATGATCAATACCTTTATCAACGGGCCTCCGATCTGGAGAAGCTGACCGGTAAGCGGCCTCCCCAACTGGTGAAGGACTGGCGCAGGGTGATCGACAACAAGGATGTGGACATGGTGATTATCGGTACTCCTGACCACTGGCACTGTCTGCAGGAGGTGGCTGCCTGCGAAGCGGGTAAGGATGTATATGTGGAGAAACCGTTGGCCAACACCATCGAAGAGTGCGACCTGATGGTGCGCGCTGCTCGCAAGTATGACCGTATCGTACAGGTGGGACAGTGGCAGCGCAGCGATCCCCACTGGGACGAGGCGGCAGCCTATGTGCAGAGTGGCAACCTGGGACGGGTGCGCACTGTGAAGGTGTGGGCCTACCAGACCAGCAAGTGGACCCTGCCGGTGGTGCCCGACAGCGAGGTGCCGCAGGGTGTCGATTACGACATGTGGTTGGGGCCGGCTCCCAAGAAACCTTTCAACCAGAACCGTTTCCATTACAACTTCCGCTTCTTCTGGGATTATGCAGGAGGGCTGATGGCCGACTGGGGTGTGCACCTGCTCGACTATGCCATGAAGGGCATGAACGTGGGACTCCCCTCATATGTCTATGGCGCGGGCGGTAAGTTCGGTTATCCCGACGATGCGATGGAGACACCCGACACCCTGATGGCTACCTACCGTTATCCCGACTTCAACATCATTTGGGATCATTCCTGCGGTATCGGCAACGGTCTCTTCGGTCTGCGCGAAGGGGTGGCCTTCTACGGTGAAAACGGCACACTTATCCTTACCCGCAGCGGGTGGGAGGTGGTGCCCGAGCAGGCCATCAACAGCCGCTCTTTCCCCTATTGCTATCCCTGCGACAGTGAAAGGAAACCCAATACCCTCCGCATGGAAGCGCTGGAGAAGAGAGGTGGCACCGGCAAGGGGCTCTACCTGCATGCGGGAAACATGCTCGACTGCATGCGCAGCCGCAAGTTGCCCAATGCCGATGTCGCCATCGGTGCCGAGGTAGCAAAACTGAGCCACATGGCCAATATCTCCTCTCGTGTGGGAAAGGCTTTGCATTGGGATAACGAGACCGGCACTTTCGACAACCTGGAAGCCAACCGGCTCATCAAAGCCAACTATCGCGAACCATGGAAATTGCCGAAGGTGTGACAGTAACCGGATCAACCTGATCGACAATGACCGGCAGCTATATAAAAACAGGCAGAGGATATTGGAAATATCTTCTGCCTGTTGTTTTAAAAAAGATGGCCCCTGGGATTTTTACAGGGGGCCATCCCGATCGCAGAACGCAATCTTTTTGATCACCTAAAACTTATATACCCACTCTGCGAAGGCGTTCACCCAGTTTTGCAGGAACGCACGAGTGTCGTCGCTCTTCAGGTTGTTTTGTTCATCGAACAGCTCCCAGCTGTTGGCAACATAGGCTTCCGGCTGCTGCATCATGTAGATGTTGAGGAAGACCATTGGCTGACGAAGTGCCAGGTTGGCTCCTTCACCTCCCAAGCCGCTCACGGAGCTGCTCACGATGGCACCCGGCTTGCCGCCCCACTTGCTCTGCCCATAGGGGCGTGATGCCACGTCGAGTGCATTTTTGATCACACCTGAAAAGGTTCTGTTGTATTCTGGAGTGACAAACAGATATCCGTCTGCTGCACCAATCTTTTCGCGGAATTCAACCCACTCTGCAGGCGGATTCTCATCCAGGTCTTCGTTGTAGTGTGCCAGCTGACCGATCTCTACGATCTCCAGCTCCAGTGATTCGGGTGCCAATTTTACCAATTCGTTGGCCAGTTTCCTGTTCACGGACTCCTTGCGCAGACTGCCTACCAGTACTGCAATTTTCTTTTTACTCATTTTATCGGTTTTGTAATTGTTGGTTGTTTTCTTCTGTTGGGACTTTAAGTCCCCTTGTTTTAGGATATAACGTGGATGTGACCCTTTTTGTTTAACCACATTAATCACAAATATCGATGGACCATTTATGCCAGGTTGCCCTTTTCGCGGGCTTTATCTACCAGTTCCGACAACAGCTCCCGTATTTTTGCAGGTCCCTTCTCAATGGAGTGCAGCGTCTCATACACCCGCTCACCGGTAATGCCCGCCTCGCGCCAGCTGGTACCCTTGCTGTAGGTGTTCAGCAGCACCGGCATGATCTTGTCGACGGCGGCTGCGAAGATTGCATTGGGTGTTTCCTCTTTCTCAAATTCCAGCCACAATTCGTAATACTCCTTTCCCTGATTGTAGGGGAGCATCTGGAATAGCTTCTTGGCCGCCACGTTCTCACGATTGAATTTGTCGCGGTTGGCTATCTTGTCGAAGATGAATGTGTCACCTGCTTCGATCTCCACCAGGTCGTGCAGGGTGATCATCCGGATGATGTGCAGCAGATCCAGTTCTTCCTTGTTTTCGGCATACTCAAAGAAGAGCATGGCTGCCAGAATAGAGTGCCAGGTGTGCTCTGCCGTATTCTCCTTTCGACTGTCGTCGGCAAGCCAGTTGCGGCGGATTACCTGCTTTAGCTTGTCTGCCTCCAGGATAAATTCAATCTGTTGTTTGAGTCTTTTCTCCATAGTATCTGTTTCTATTCACTTGTAGTGTGGTTGTGTCATTGTTAAACAGATTTGAGGAGAAATCGTTTACCGTTGTGGCATCTTTTTTAATCCGGGAACCTTCCTCGCCCGAAGCGGATTTTGCTCCTCTTTGCCAAGGTTGCGTGAATGATAGTGAAATGTGGTGTCGGGCCTGGTGACAATCATGTGAA
>JAAZLV010000007.1 GCA_012799155.1 Bacteroidales bacterium
ATGGCGATCAGCTATCGGTTTATAATTCTCCAGATATTCGGCAAATGGGAGATCGGGTATGATCAACCCGTCGATGCCGCAGGAAGCTGCTCTTTGGCAGTATGCTTCGAACCCGAACTGCAAGATAGGATTCAGATAACCCATAAGTATCAGAGGGATAGTGACCGTGGTCCGCACATCTTCCAGTTGGCTGAAGAGCGTCTTCACACTCATTCCATTGAGCAGCGCCTGTGTGCCGGAGGCCTGGATTACAGGCCCGTCAGCCATCGGGTCGCTGAAAGGGACACCAATCTCCAGCATCTCCACTCCTTCCTTTTCAAGCGCCTGCATCACCCGGATTGTATCATCCAGTTGCGGGTAGCCAGCGGTAAAATAGACCGATAAAATATTCTCTTTCTTCTGTTGAAACAACTGATCAATCCTGTTCATATCTGATTGTTTTGATGAAATTCTGTAAACTTGTGCACTCCTTTATCGCTGGAGAAGTCTCAAAGCCACTGTTGAGGTCTATCCCCATAAACTGCGGGTGAGTAAACTCCCTGATGGCTGCTGCATCATCCGGACCGATTCCTCCACTCAGCAGGAAGGGTGTTTCTCCCCTGTATGATGAGAGTAGCTCCCAGTGAAACTTCTTACCTGATCCACCATGTAGCGCTGTCCGGGTATCGAATATGAAGTAGTCGCAACTCCCTATATATTGTTCCACCAAACTGGCAGGAAACGGTTTATCACTTTCCATCCCGAAGGCTTTTACCACTGTAAAACCGGCATCCTGCATGGTACGGCATGTTGCAGGTGACTCACTGCCATGCAACTGGATAATTTGCAGACGGTTCTTTGATGCAATCTCCCCAATCCTCTCCGGCAACTCATCCACAAACACCCCCACCCGTTTAACTTTCTCCGGAATATAATTTAGTTCTTTTCCCACATAACGCGACGAGCCAGGATAGAAGATAAATCCCATCCAGTCAACACCCAGCTGTTCCACAGCCTGGATGTTCTCCGCATCACGCATACCGCATATCTTGATGAGCATACTGTTAGCTTTTAGATGTAAGCAATTGACTTAAATCAACTGGTTCCTGGTTCACAACCTTTCTATATCTTTCAAAAATGCACCGAGTGATTCGCCCGGATCATCGCTCTTCATGAAGTTTTCACCAATCAGAAAGCCCCGGTAGCCGGCATCACGCAATTCACGCACGACCTGCGGGTCAGAGATGCCACTCTCGGAAATCAGTAGCGCCTCCCGCGGGAGCAGGTCGATCATTCGGAACGACTTCTGTATGTCGGTGACGAAGCTGCCCAGGTTGCGATTGTTGATACCGATCAGTCGGTTGTGCTCGGTGATGTATTCCGTCTCCCGCTCATCGTGCAGCTCCAGCAATACCTCCAAATGCAGCTCTCCTGCCAGCTCGGTAAATCGTTTCGACTCCTCCTTCGTGATGGCTGCAGCGATCAACAGGATCGCACTGGCCCCCGAGAGCTTTGCATCGTAGATCTGGTACTCATCCACAATGAATTCCTTGCGCATCACCGGAATTGAAACACTCTTGGTCGCTGCCCGCAAGTCGGTTAACGTCCCGCCGAAGTAGGGTTCGTCAGTCAGCACCGACAGGGCAGCAGCACCGGCAAGCTCATATGCTTGAACCACCGTTGTTGCTTCCGCCGACCGATTAATCCACCCTTTGCTGGGGGAGCGCCGCTTGAACTCGGCGATGATTCCGGTAGATGATTTTTCCAGGGCCGTTTTCAGTGAATAAAAAGGAACACTTTCTGTCGATAGACGTTGCTCCAGCATTGATAAGGGGTGCTCCTCTTTCTGTCGTGCCACCTCCCTTTTTTTATGTGTAATGATCTCGTTCAGTATATCTTGCATAATGATTTGCTCTCAGCTATTAGCTTTGAAAAATTAACTATTGACATTCTGTCTTATTGATCGCTATGAACTTCTCCAGCTTCCGCAACGCCTTCAAACCATAGAGTGCATCCTTTGCCATCTCCAAACATTCGCCAATAGGCTTATGCTGCTCGATGGTTTGTATCCCGAAGGCGGCGTTGGCCAACACCGCGTTCATCTGGGCCTGCGTACCTTCGGCAGCCAGCACTCTGCGGAAGATCTGAGAGGCCTCTTCGGGAGTGTCCCCACCATAGAGAGCCTCCTGCGGAATAACATCAAACCCGAGATCGGACGGAGAGAAGAGCTGTTCTCCCCTGTTGGAGACCACCTTGAATCGGTCGGTGAGAGAGATCTCATCATAACCGTCGAGGCTGTGCACAATGCTGAAACGTTTGTTTTCCGCCTGATAGATGTAGCTGTAAAGCCTCGACATGGCGAGGTTGTAAACGCCCAACATTTGGTGACGCGGCTGCACCGGATTCACCAGCGGTCCCAACACATTGAAAAAGTTCCGCACTCCCAGGCTTTTGCGCACCGGTGCCACGGCTTTGAGGGCGGGACTAAAGAGCGGGGCATGGAGGTAAGCCAGCCCACAGGCATCGAGGCTGCGACGCAACTGGTCTCTATCAGTGGTAAACCGCACCCCCAGGCTTTCAATCACGTTACTCGCACCACTGATGGAGGTAGCACCATAGTTGCCGTGCTTCACCACCGGATAACCTGCACCGGCTACTACAAAGCAGGCGGTGGTGGAGATGTTGAAAGTGTTCTTGCCGTCACCGCCTGTGCCCACAATGTCGAGCGGGTCATAATCGGTGAGGTCCACCTGTACCCGCATCTCGAGAAGTGCGTCGCGAAAACCGAGAATCTCATCGACCGAGATGCTGCGCATCAGGAAGGAGGTGATCAGTGAGGCAATCTGCGTTTCGGGCACATCGCCCTTCACAATGGTGAACAATACCTCACGAGCTTGTTCGCGGGAGAGGTACTGATAGTCGAAAAGTTGGTATAGGATCTCTTTCATATTCATTCACTTTTAGATCTCGACAAAACGGGATGATTGAGAAAGTTGCGGATGATGGCTGTTCCCTCCGGGGTGAGAATTGACTCGGGATGGAATTGCACACCGTGCAGGTCGAGCGAGCGGTGTCGCATGGCCATGATGGCTCCCTCCCTATCCAGGGCAGTTACTTCCAACTCAACCGGGAAATTCTCATGACCGACAATCCAGGAGTGGTATCTCCCCACAGCAATCTCCTCAGGGAGACCGGTAAAGAGATAATCATCAGCAACAATTTGCACCGGCGTCTGCACCCCGTGAAACACGAAAGGAATATTCTCCAACTTCGCACCAAACACCTGTCCGATGGCCTGATGCCCAAGACATACACCCAGAATACTCTTGCTGGTTGCGTACCGCTCGATGAGGGGCAGCAGCAATCCAGCCTCTTCCGGGAGACCGGGGCCGGGTGAGAGAATGATCTTGTCGTACCGCTCCACCTCTTCCAGTGTCATCCTGTTGTTGCGAATCACGTCCACATCGGTGTGGCCGAGCGACCGCACCGTGTGCAGCAGGTTGTAGGTGAAGGAGTCGTAGTTGTCGAATAGCAATATCTTTTTCATCTGCTTGCAATTAACTGTTATATAGTGTAGATGCTTTGTCGATGGCACGTTTCAGGGCTCCCAGCTTGCTGTTCACCTCCCGCAGTTCATACTCGTCGTTACTCTGTGAGACTACACCGGCACCGGCTTGGAACCACAGCTCGTTGTTGCGGCTCACGAAGGTACGAATGGTGATTGCCTGGTTGATGTCACCGTTGAATCCGATGAAACCGATGCAGCCACCGTATGCACCTCTATTGTGCGACTCGATCTCGGAGATCAGCTGCATTGCCCGCACCTTTGGAGCACCCGAGAGGGTGCCGGCCGGGAAGGTATCGAAGAATGCCTTGAGAGGATCGGCCGTGACATTGAGGGTTCCGGTAACACGCGAGACCAGGTGGATCACATGCGAATAGAACTGGGGTTCCTTGAAGAAAGCAACCTCCACATTATGTGCATTGCGGCTCAGGTCGTTCCGTGCCAGGTCGACAAGCATCACATGCTCCGCATTCTCCTTCGGATCGTTCAGCAGGAATTCCACAGCCTTCATATCTTCTTGGTTGTCACCAGACCGTTTCGTTGTTCCCGCAATGGGATCAATGCTGATCTGTCGGCCGCTGATCTTACAGTGAGTTTCGGGCGAAGAACCGAAGATTCGGAATCCGCCGAAGTCGAAATAAAAGAGGTATGGCGACGGGTTGATGGAACGCAGTGCACGGTAGACCTTGAAGTCATCACCCGTAAAGGGTTGGATGAAGCGTCGGGAGAGTACGATCTGAAAAACATCACCTCGCAGGCAGTGATGCACACCCCGGCGCACATATTCTTTATACTCCTCATCGGTGATGGTACTTCGCTCCTCTCCCTCGGTGAAGAAGTTGTAGGTGGCGAAGTTGCGCTGATTGATGAGCGATTCCACCTTCATCATGCTGCTCACCTCCTGCTGACCCTGTAATTCCAGCAACTGAATTTCATCGGTGAAGTGATTGAACACCAGCAAGTATTTGAAGAGAATGTAAAGCATGTCGGGAGCATCGTTGCGCTCCTCCTTGCTTTCACGGATTGCAATCTGCTCGGTGTATTTCACACAGTTGAAGGTAGTGTACCCGAAGAGGCCACACTGC
>JAAZLV010000360.1 GCA_012799155.1 Bacteroidales bacterium
GGACACTACAATCCTGACTATGCGCATGGTCAAATGACTGGTATCCCCGGAATGTCGGCATCCTACGATGTGGACAGCAGCCTCTTTTACAAGGAAGCTACACCGGTGACTGCCTTTACCGATTATAGGGAACAGATACCCGGTACCACAGTATCTTTCCAGATGAGGGCGATAAAGGGAGGCACCTTCATGATGGGAAGTTCTGAAAAAGAACCTTTCCGAAATGAGGATGAATCTCCGCGGCATGAAGTGTCACTTGAGCCCTTCTTCATGGCTGAGGTGGAGACCACCTGGGACCAGTACTGGGCCTTTTATGCAGAGACAATGAGCGAGGGACGTACACCCCCTGAGGTGGTGTATGAAAACAACCTCCAGGCAATGGGTGTAGATGCGATCTCGGGACCCACCTCACCCTTTGGTTATCCCGATCAGGGATGGGGTCAGGGCGACAGGCCTGCGATCACCATGACCCATTATGCTGCTGAGACCTTCTGCCAGTGGCTCTCTGCAAAGACCGGTAAGCATTACCGGCTACCCACAGAAGCAGAGTGGGAGTATGCCGCCCGCGGTGGCACCGAGACTCCTTACTTCTTCCCAGGCAGTCCGAGAGCCTTCTCAGACCATGGGTTCCTGCGGAATATCTTCAAGCCTAAGACAGACAGTATCAGTGCTTATGTGGTATACAACAAGAACAGTCATAGCCGCACTCAACCACCCTCCTTTGTGCTGCCCAATCCCTTTGGACTTAAAAACATGTTGGGGAATGTGATGGAATATTGTGCCGACAAGTATGACCCGCAAGCATACATTAATAGAAGTGGTGTTACGCAGGCCCCCCTGGTTACTGACGGTGAAGAGTGGGTAGTACGTGGAGGACTCTACTCCTCCGATGCCGCTGATGTGCGCAGTGCCGCCAGAAGTCATACCCGTCACGACGACTGGCTAAGGACCGATCCTCAACAACCCAAGAGCATCTGGTGGTATTCCGACATCAAGGGTATCGGTTTCCGTGTCGTATGTGAGCCTGATCCTGCCCTGTTATGATAATAGGATAGAGGCTTTTGAGCCAACGCTGAACATCAAGAGGAAAGAAGCATACAAATCAATAAAACCTATAAACTAAAACAATCTGAGCAATGAAAAAAGAGAGCAATCTGACCAGAAGGTCTTTTCTGAAGACATCTGCCGTAGCAGGTGCCGTAGGTGTGATCGGTACCGGTTCTGCAGGCCTTTTAACCTCCTGTAGCGGTAAAGCGAAAGATGGAAACAAGCCGTTGAAAGAGGCGGGTACCTATTATGTTCCTGAGCTGACCGATCTGGCAGCCGATGGAAAAGAATTGAGAGCAGGTGTGGTCGGTTGCGGTGGTCGCGGTTCGGGTGCTGCCATCAACTTCCTCAATGCTGCCAATGGTGTGACCATCGTGGCACTGGGCGATGTGTTCCAGGACAGAGTGGATGGATTGGCAAACAAACTGAAAACGGAAAAGGATATTGATATACCGGCTGAAAAACGATTTGTAGGATTGGATGCCTACAAGCAGGTGATCGACAGCGAGATTGACATCCTGATTGATTGTACACCTCCCTACTTCCGCGCAGAACATTTCAAATATGCGGTAGAAAAGAACAAACATGCTTTCCTGGAGAAACCGATCTGTGTGGATGCCGTTGGATACCGTACCATCGTGGCGGCTGCCAAACAGGCACAAGCCAAGAACCTGAGCGTGGTGACAGGTACACAGCGCCACCACCAACGAAGCTATGTGGAATCCTACAAGCAGATCATGAATGGTGCCATTGGTGAGATCACCGGTGGAACGGTCTATTGGAACCAGAGCATGCTATGGTACCGCGACCGTCAGCCGGGATGGAGCGATTTTGAGTTTATGGTGCGTGACTGGGTCAACTGGAAATGGCTGTCGGGAGATCATATTGTAGAACAACATGTACACAACATCGATGTCTTCA
>JAAZLV010000054.1 GCA_012799155.1 Bacteroidales bacterium
AAATTGGACAACATAGCCCCACGATGTGCAGTCTTACGCCCTAAATGATTAAATTTCTTATTATGTCTCATTGCAGTTGTTAGTCTTTATCTAATTTGTATTTCGAGGTATCCATCCCGAAGGAGAGTTTCAATCCATCGAGCAACTCTTCCAGTTCGGTAAGCGACTTCTTGCCGAAGTTGCGGAACTTGAGCAGATCGTTCTTGTTGTGTGAAACGAGCTGGCCCAATGACTCCACGTCGGCGGCCTTCAGGCAGTTGAGTGCCCGCACCGAGAGGTTGAGGTCTGAGAGTTTGCGTTTCAGTAGCTGACGCATGTGCAGTACTTCTTCATCAAATTCCTCGATGCTCTCGGCATCATTGGTCTCCAGCATGATCTTGTTGTCATCGGAGAAGAGGACGAAATGTTGAATCAGTATCTTGGCAGCTTCCTTCAACGCCTCCTTGGGTTGTACGGATCCATCGGTGATAATCTCAATGATCAGTTTCTCGTAGTCGGTCTTCTGTTCAATACGGTAATCTTCAATCTCAAATTTCACATTCCTTATCGGTGTGAAAATGGAGTCGATAGCCAGGGTCTGTACATCTTCCGATGCAAGCATCTCCCGGTTCTCGTCGGCCGGTACATAGCCCCTACCCTTGTGGATAGTCAATTCCATGCGCAGGTCAGCCTTCTTGTTGAGATGGCAGATCACTTGCTCGGGGTTGAGAACTTCAAAACCGGTCATCAGTTTACCAATATCTCCGGCTTTAAACACATCCGTTCCCGAAATAGCGATGCTCACCTTTTCTGAATCAAACTCCTCTACGATTCTTTTGAACCGTACTTTCTTAAGATTCAGAATGATACCTGTTACATCTTCTATCACACCCGGTATGGAAGCAAACTCGTGCTCCACGCCGTCTATCTTTACCGATGTAATCGCGAATCCCTCGAGTGAGGAGAGCAGGATGCGGCGCAGGGCGTTACCAATGGTAATGCCGTATCCGGGTTCCAGGGGACGGAACTCGAACTTGCCGGAGAATGCATCCTCCTGCAGCATGATTACTTTATCGGGTTTTTGGAATGCTAATATTGCCATGAAATTATTGTTTAGAATATAATTCTACGATGAGTTGTTCTTTGATGCTTTCAGGGATGTCAGCTCTTTCAGGCACGTGCAGCATCTTGCCGCTCATGGTAGCCTTGTCCCATTCCATCCAGGGGTATTTGCTGTGATTAAACCCTGCCAGTGAATTGGTTACCACTTCCATCGATTTGGATTTTTCCCTAACACCAACCACTTCACCGGGCTTCACGGTATAGGAGGGGATGTTGAGTACCTTGCCGTTTACCACGATGTGACGGTGTGTCACCATCTGGCGTGCAGCAGCACGTGTGGGAGCGATTCCGAGACGGAACACCACATTGTCGAGACGTGATTCGAGCAGTTGAAGCAGCACCTCACCGGTGATGCCGCGGCTGCGGGCTGCTCTGTCGAAGGTCAGACGGAACTGCTTTTCCAGTACGCCATAAGTATATTTGGCACGCTGTTTTTCGCGCAGCTGGATGCCATACTCCGATGTCTTCCTTCTGCGTGAGTTACCGTGTTGTCCCGGAGGATAGTTCTTCTTTGAGAGAACCTTATCGGGACCGAAAATGGGTTCGCCAAACTTACGGGCGATCTTTGATTTTGGACCAGTATATCTTGCCATTGTTACAAATTTAAACTTTACTGAAGCCTAAACTGTGCAGCCGCGATTACAGAGAAGTTGTGTTGTAATCAAATTCACAGCTCAAGTTTCAAGGTAAATGAAACTGAATTGATTGATTAAACTTTTCTTTGTTTCGGAGGACGACAGCCGTTGTGAGGCAGCGGTGTGACGTCGATAATCTCCATCACCTCAATACCGGCACCATGAATGGTACGGATGGCCGACTCACGTCCGTTACCTGGACCCTTGACGTATGCTTTCACCTTACGCAGTCCCAGATCGTATGCTACCTTTGCACAATCCTGTGCTACCATCTGCGCTGCATAGGGTGTGTTCTTCTTGGAACTTCTGAATCCCATCTTGCCTGCTGATGACCAGCTGATCACCTCACCATTTTCATTGGTGATGGAGACGATGATGTTGTTAAATGAGGATGAGATATGAGCCTGTCCCTGAGCGCTCACTTTTACATTTCTCTTTTTTGCTGCAACTGTTCTTTTTGCCATGTTACCTTAATTATTTAGTAGCTTTTTTCTTGTTCGCAACGGTTTTCTTCCTTCCCTTGCGGGTACGGGCGTTGTTCTTGGTGCTCTGACCACGTACGGGCAGACCGATACGATGACGGATGCCACGATAGCAACCGATGTCCATCAGACGTTTGATGTTGAGCTGTACTTCAGAGCGCAGATCACCTTCCACTTTGAATTCGTTGCCGATGATCTCACGAATGCGTGCTGCCTGGTCGTCGGTCCAGTCTTTCACTTTGATGTTCTTGTCAACTTCTGCCTTCTCCAGGATGGTGTTCGCAGCGCTGCGTCCAATCCCATAGATATAGGTGAGGGCTACTTCTCCCCTCTTGTTCTGCGGCAGATCGACACCTACAATTCTTATTGCCATATATGTTTCTTTGTTATTTGATTACAAATGTTGAATCTTATCCCTGACGTTGTTTGAACTTGGGATTCTTCTTGTTGATGATATACAAACGGCCTTTACGCCTTACGATCTTGCAGTCTGCCGTACGTTTCTTGAGTGATGCTCTTACTTTCATATCTTTTGTTTTATTTTTTGCTCGTTATTTTCAGTTGTCAGTGCTCAGCTGATAGCTGACAGCTATTTATACCTGAATGAGATTCTTCCTTTCGAGAGATCATAGGGCGACATCTCCACTCGTACCCTGTCGCCGGGAAGAATGCGGATGTAGTGCATGCGCATCTTGCCCGAGATATGAGCGGTAATTTCGTGTCCGTTCTCCAGTTCTACACGGAACATCGCATTTGACAATGCTTCTATGATTGTTCCGTCCTGTTCTATTGCTGCCTGTTTAGCCATTCAATCAATGCTCTTTTTTTAGTTGTTGCTTTCAAGAATAAACTCAAATGTAGATAAGATATCTGCTTTCCCGTTGCGAATGGCGATGGTATGCTCGAAATGAGCCGATGGTTTACGGTCTTTCGTCCGCACAGTCCATCCGTCGTTTTCGAAGATCACCTTACGTCCCCCCATGTTAATCATCGGCTCGATGGCAATGCACATTCCGTTCCGTAGAAGCGGACCGGTGCCGCGTCGCCCATAATTGGGTACTTCGGGAGCCTCGTGCATCTGTTTACCGATGCCGTGGCCCACAAGCTCGCGTACTACGCCGTAACCGTGCGATTCACAGTAGTCCTGTATAGCCGATCCGATGTCACCAATGCGGTTGTCCTCTCGAGCCTGTTCAATGCCTTTGTACAGCGACTCTCTGGTAATGCGGAGAAGTTGTTTCACTTCTTCTTTCACCTCACCCACACAGAAAGTGTAGGCTGAGTCGCCACAAAAGCCACGCAGGTTCGTGCCACAATCGATCGAGATCACATCCCCTTCCTCAAGAGGCTTATCATTGGGGATACCATGTACCACGTTCTCATTGACCGATGTACAGATCGAGTTAGGGAAACCACCATAACCCAGGAAAGTAGGAATAGCACCATGGTCACGAATGAAGGTTTCGGCGATACGGTCGAGCTGTAACGTGGTGATGCCTGGCCGGACATGATGGGAGAGCTCTCCGAGCGTCATCCCCACCAACCGGTTCGCGTCACGCATGAACTCGATCTCTTCGTCTGTCTTCAGTATGATTCTGTTGCTATCCATCGTTTATTCTTTCAACATCAATAAGCGGCAATTGAACCTGTTCTGCCCTTGATCTTGGCACCCGATTTGAGGAAGCCGTCGTAATGACGCATCAATAGGTGACTCTCAATTTGCTGAAGTGTGTCGAGCACAACCCCCACGAGGATCAACAGCGATGTACCTCCGAAGAACTGTGCAAACTGGGAGTTGATCCCCATCAGACCCGCAAAGGCGGGCAGGATGGCAACGATTGCCAGAAACACAGATCCGGGAAGTGTGATCCTCGACATGATGGTGTCGATATATTCAGCCGTACGCTTACCCGGTTTAACACCAGGGATGAAGCCGTTGTTACGTTTCAGATCCTCTGCCATCTGCACAGGGTTCACCGTGATTGCAGTATAGAAGTAAGTGAATGCGATAATCAACAACGCGAAGATGAAGTTATACCAGAAGCTGGTGAAGTCCATCAGCGCAATCCAGAAGCCACCTCCCTCACCGGCAGAGAACTGCGCAATGGTAATGGGGATAAACATGATTGCCTGGGCGAAGATGATAGGCATCACGTTGGCGGCATTCACCTTCAACGGGATGTACTGGCGCACACCTCCATATTGCTTGTTACCCACAATGCGCTTCGCATACTGTACGGGTACCTTGCGGACACCCTGTACCAACATGATCGCAGCTGCGGTAACCGCTGCCATGAAGAGCAGTTCGAGCAGCAGCAGGATTAATCCACCGGGAGCATCGATCAATCGGTCATATTCGGCTACCAGCGAGTGCGGCAGACGGGCGATGATACCAATAAGGATGATGAAAGAGATACCGTTACCGATACCCTTATCGGTGATGCGTTCTCCCAGCCAGAGCACAAACATACTCCCGCCGGCAAGAATTACAGTCGATGGCAACACCCAGTCCCAGAAACCGCCAGGGATGGCACCTCCTACGGCTCCGTAGAGGTAGGCAGGTCCCTGTACCAGCAGAATGGCTACCGTAAGGTAACGGGTATACTGGTTGATTTTGGTACGACCACTTTCACCTTCACGCTGCATCTTCTGGAAGGCAGGCACGGCAATGCCGAGCAGCTGCATCACGATGGAAGCAGAGATATAGGGCATGATTCCCAGGGCAAAGATCGAGGCATTGGCAAAAGCACCTCCCGAAAACATGTCGAGAAGGCTCAGCAATCCGCTACTGGCATTTGACTGCAGTGCCACAAGCTGTTCAGGATTGATTCCGGGCAATACCACGAACGATCCGAAACGGTAGATGGCGATAAAACCAATGGTGATAATAAGCCTCTGACGAAGGTCTTCTATCTTCCATATATTTTTAACTGTTTGTACAAATCCCATCTTTTCAGAGTTTTACAGCGGTTCCACCTGTAGAGGTTATGGCCTCTTCTGCTGATTTAGAGAAAGCGTGTGCTTCTACTTCCAGTTTGGCCGTCAAGGTTCCTCTTCCGAGAATTTTCACCAAGTGCTTAGCCGAAATCAGTCCGGCACCAATCAGCACCTCGGGATTAATCTTGGTCACATTCAGTGCATCAGCCAACTCCTGGAGTGTTTCAAGATTGATGGCCTTATACTCCGTACGTTTCAACGGCTTAAAACCAAACTTGGGCAGGCGGCGCTGCAGCGGCATTTGTCCGCCTTCAAAACCCACCTTCTTGGAGTACCCCGATCTTGATTTCTGTCCCTTATGTCCTTTGGTTGAAGTACCTCCCTTACCCGATCCGGCACCGCGGCCAATTCTCTTGCGGGATGTGGTGGCTCCTTCAGCCGGTTTTAAATTCGATAAATTCATCGTTAATATCTTTTTTATCGTTTTGTAACTTGTTTATTCTACTACCGTTACCAGGTGGTGCACCTTGTTGATCAGTCCCCTGATGGAAGGTGTGTCTTCATGTTCCACCACACGGTGCATCTTGGTCAGTCCCAAAGCATCCAACGTCCTTTTCTGATCCTTAGGAGCTCCGATTCTGCTTCTTGTCTGTTTTACTTTGATTGTAGCCATTTCAGATTCCTTTTTTATTGTCCGTTAAATACTTTTTCCATGCTGATGCCCCTGTTCTGGGCAATGGTAAAGGGGTCTCTCAGTTCAGTGAGTGCCTCTATGGTTGCCTTCACCAGGTTGTGCGGGTTGGAGGAGCCTTTAGACTTGGCCAACACGTCGGTGATACCCACACTCTCCAGTACGGCACGCATGGCACCACCGGCCTTCACACCGGTACCAGTAACGGCCGGTTTGAGGAACACCTGTGCACCGCCGAAGCGAGCTACCTGTTCGTGGGGGATGGTACCCTTGTATACCGGTACTTTTACCAGGTTCTTTTTGGCTGCTTCCACACCCTTGGCGATCGCCGTGGTCACTTCACCAGCTTTGCCGAGGCCCCAGCCTACAATGCCGTCCTCGTTGCCAACCACTACGATGGCGGCGAAAGTGAAGGTACGACCTCCCTTGGTCACCTTTGTGGTACGATTAATAGCCACTAAACGGTCTTTTAATTCAATATCGTTGGTAGTTTTTACCTTGTTGTTCATTCCTGCCATAATCGTTAAAATTTAAGGCCACCTTTGCGGGCAGCATCAGCCAGTTCTTTAATACGTCCATGATAGAGGTAACCGTTACGGTCGAAAGCCACCTTCTCCACACCTGCTTCCAGGGCGTTCTTGGCTACCATCTCTCCCACTTTGGCTGCCTGTTCCTTCTTGGGAAGCTTCTCATCAATTTTCAGTGATGAGGCTGCTGCAAGGGTACGGCCGGTGAGATCATCGATCACCTGTGCGTATATCTGTTTGTTGCTCCTGAACACGGTCAATCGCGGACACTCGGCGGTGCCACTGATCTTACCACGTACACGGGCTTTTATCTTGAGTCTTTTTTCGTTCTTTGTAATCATTGCGATGTCGGTTTACCTGAATTATTTACCTGCTGTCTTACCCGATTTGCGACGGAGCTGTTCACCCACGAACTTGATACCCTTGCCCTTGTATGGCTCCGGCTTACGGAATGAACGGATCTTGGCGCACACCTGTCCAAGCAGCTGCTTGTCGCACGACTCCAGGATGATGAGCGGGTTCTTGTTTCTTTCCATCTTGGTCTCCACTTTGATCTCTGCAGGCAACTGCAGGAAGATGCTGTGGGTATAACCAAGCGACAACTCCAGTACCTGACCGTTGTTGGATACGCGGTAACCAACACCAACCAGTTCCAGTTCTTTACGGAAACCTTCCGACACGCCAATGGCCATGTTGTTCAATAGTGAACGGTAGAGGCCATGCATTGCACGGTTTTCTTTTTCGTCATTCGGACGTTCCACAATAAGCAGACCATTGTCGACCGAAACCTTCATATTGGGGTTTACCTGTTGCTGCAATTCGCCCTTGGGACCTTTCAGCGTGATAAGGTTGTTCTCTCCCACTTTGACTTCTACGCCAGCGGGTAAAGTGATGGGTAATTTTCCTATTCTTGACATATTACTCTCTCCTTCAAATTAATACACGTAACACAATACTTCACCACCCACCTTCTGTTCGCGGGCTTCCTTGTCTGTCATCACTCCGTTTGAAGTAGATAATATGGCAATACCCAAACCGTTCAACACGCGTGGCATATCCTTGTGACCCACATACTGGCGCAAGCCGGGTGATGATACGCGTTTCAGTTTCTTGATTGCATTTACTTTGTTCACCGGATCGTACTTCAGGGCGATCATGATCGAACCCTGGGGACCATCCTCTACAAACTTGTAATTAAGTATGTAGCCTTTTTCAAAAAGAATCTTGGTGATGTCTTTTTTGAGATTTGATGCGGGAATCTCCACCACCCGGTGCTTAGCCTGGATGGCGTTCCTGAGCCGCGTCAAATAATCTGCTATTGGATCTGTCATATGATAATTGTTTAAATTGATCCCGACTGCCGGGACAATATTTATTAATTTGCTTATTTACTGATGTCTTGATGTGTCAATCTGCTTATCAGATAAACCATCTTACCAGCTTGCCTTCTTCACCCCTGGGATCAATCCCTTCGATGCCATTTCGCGGAACTGGATACGGGAGAGGCCAAACTGACGCATGTATCCCTTGGGGCGACCGGTCAGCTTGCAACGGTTGTGCAGGCGTACGGGTGATGCATTCTTGGGAATCGACTGAAGCGCTTCATAGTCACCTTCTGCCAGGTATTTGGCTCGCTTTTCGGCGTAACGGGCAACCATCTTCGCTCTTTTCACCTCGCGGGCTTTCATTGATTCTTTTGCCATTATCTACTGATTTATGTGTTCAATGTTATGGGTCATTGCATTGTCACGGCAGAGCCCGGTAGTTGCCGGGCTAAGCGCGACTGCTTGCAATTAGTCTTTTTTAAACGGTAATCCGAACTCTCTCAACAGTGCATACCCTTCCTCGTCGGTAGCTGCAGTTGTCACGAACGTGATGTTCATTCCCAGCAGACGGGTGATGTTGTCGATGTTGATTTCAGGGAAGATGATCTGCTCTTCGATACCCATGGTGTAATTGCCACGACCGTCGAGTTTGTTCTCGATACCCTTGAAGTCACGGATACGGGGCAACGCCACACGTACAAGTCTTTCAAGGAACTCGTACATCTTGTCCTGACGCAGTGTCACGCGTACGCCCACCGGCATCTTCTTACGGAGCTTGAAGTTCGAGATGTCTTTGCGTGAGACAGTCTGTACAGCCTTCTGACCGGTTATGGTGGTCAGTTCATTGATGGCCGTCTCAATGATCTTCTTGTCAGCAACGGCGATGCCGAGGCCCTGGTTGATCACGATCTTCTCCAGACGGGGAACCTGCATTACCGATTTGTAGTTGAACTCCTTCATCAGGGCAGGCACCACACGCTCCTTGTAATCTTTCTTTAAACTCACTTCGTATGTTGTCGTACTCATTTAATTTCCTCCCCCGATTTTTTAGCGTAACGTACTAATTTGCCTTTGCTGTTCTCTTTTCTGCCAACGCGGGTAGGCTTACCGGTCTTGGGATCCACCGGGTTCAGCTTGGAGAGATGAATGGAAGCTTCCTTCTTTTCGATGCCTCCGTTGGGATTCTGTGCGTTGGGTTTGCTATGCTTCGATACGATGTTCACCCCTTCCACTACTGCGCGGTTCTTGTTCACTAGAACCTCCAGTACGCGGCCGGTTTTGCCTTTGTCCTCACCGGAGTTGACATATACCGTATCGCCTTTCTTGATATGTAATTTACTCATTGCCTGTGATTGATTAATGGATTATAATACTTCAGGAGCTAATGAAACAATCTTCATGTTGGTGGCGCGAAGTTCACGGGCAACAGGTCCGAAGATACGGCTTCCACGCAACTCGCCGGCGTTGTTGAGCAACACGCAGGCATTGTCGTCGAAACGGATGTAGGAACCGTCAGCACGACGGAGCTCCTTCTTCGTACGCACGATGATTGCTTTCGATACTGTTCCTTTCTTGATATCACTCGATGGGATCGCGCTCTTGACAGTAACAACAATGACATCCCCTACTGACGCGTAGCGTCTTCTTGTACCGCCCAATACGCGGATGCAGAGAACCTCTTTGGCACCGCTGTTGTCAGTAACTGTTAATCTTGATTCTTGTTGTATCATCTTACTTGGCCCTTTCCATTATTTCAACCACTCTCCATCTCTTCGACTTGCTCAAAGGACGGGTCTCCATTATACGTACTGTATCACCGATGTTACAGTCATTCTTCTCATCATGGGCGTGAAATTTCTTCGTTTTGTTAACGAACTTCCCATATATAGGGTGTTTCTCTTTCCATTTTACAGCAACGGTGATGGTCTTGTCCATCTTATTGCTGAAAACGACCCCGATTCTTTCCTTTCTTAAATTTCTCGTTTCCATTAGCTATCTTATTGCTTGTTTTTCAACTCTCTTGCACGCAGTTCCGTGTGGATACGAGCAATGTTGCGTCGTTTCTCACGGATCGACCCTGAATCATCGAGCGGGGTGATGGTGTGGCTGATCTTCAGTTGGGTCAATGCCACCGTTTCAGCTTCCAGTCTCTCTTTCAGGTCCTTTTCGGATATCTCTCTCAATTCTTCTTGCTTCTTCATCTCGCTTTACGATTTTTGATCATAATCATAATCCCTTCTCACCACGAACTTGGTGGTCACAGGCAACTTCTGAGCCGCTAAACGCAAAGCCTCTTTTGCCACGTCATAGGGAACGCCTTCAATCTCAAAAAGGATGCGGCCCGGAGTGATGGGCGCCACATATCCTTCTGGATTACCTTTACCCTTACCCATACGCACTTCGGCTGGTTTCTTGGTAATCGGCTTATCCGGGAAAATACGTACCCAAACCTGTCCCTGACGTTGCATATAACGTGTTACAGCAATACGGGCAGCTTCAATCTGTCTTCCAGTGATCCATTTCGATTCGAGCGACTTGATCCCGAAAGAGCCGAATGCCAGCTGATTGCCGCGACCGGCCACACCTTTCATGCGACCTTTCTGCTGTCTTCTGAACTTTGTTTTCTTCGGTTGTAACATATTTTCTTCTATTAAGCGTTGGTTTTGTTATTTCTCCTGTTGCG
>JAAZLV010000361.1 GCA_012799155.1 Bacteroidales bacterium
ACCTTCGAAGAGTTCTCCTCCAACTCGTATACATCCACCTGTGCATGAGCGGCAGCAGAGACCTCTGTCACCTGTGTCACTACGAAGTGTACATCATCCACAGCATGGTCGCACACCAGGAGTTTCACTTGAGCGTTCTCCTCAGCGATGATCAGCAGGCGACGGTTCACGTTCAAGTCCACACCACCACGCAGGATGTTGATCAGCTGCAATGGCTTCTCCACCGTCACATTCTTTGGTACGTATACAACAAAACCATCCTGGGCGAACATGGTGTTATAGGCCACCACACCGTTGTCGGAGTAGTCGGCAATCTGCCCGTAGTTGGCGTTGAAGATATCAGGATAGTCTTCCGAGAAACGCTGCAGGCTCCCAACGAATACCCCATCAGGCAGTGGGTCGTTCGCCAGCGTCTTGTCATAATAACGGTCGTTAATCAGGAAGTAGAGATGGGTGGAGAGGTTGGGCACATCGCACTTGAAGGTGTCGTAGGGATTCACCGGCATCGGAATATTCCGCAAGTTCAACCCCAGATCCGTATCGAAGACACGTGCCACGTTGGAGTGTTTGTAATCCTCCTCACGGGAGGTAGGGAATCCGATCTGCTGAAAACGGTCGAAAGCGGAATCCCGGTGCCGGTTCAACCCCTCCACGGAGTTGGCATCGAGCTCGCTGCGAAACTGTTGAAACAGATCCTTGTATTGTTGTTCTATCATTGTTCTGATGGATTGCGTGTTACGGGTTAATCAGCCAGTCATAGCCTCTCTTCTCTAGTTCCAGCGCCAAATCGGGACCGCCGGAGCGGATAATTCTGCCGGCATAGAGCACATGTACGTGGTCAGGCTTTATGTACTCCAACAGCCGCTGATAGTGGGTGATCACAATGGTAGCATTCTCTTTCGTCTGCAACTTGTTCACACCCTGTGCCACCACGCGCAGTGCGTCGATGTCGAGTCCGGAGTCAGTTTCATCAAGGATTGAGAGCTGGGGATTGAGCATTGCCATCTGAAAGATCTCGTTTTTCTTTTTCTCACCACCCGAGAAGCCCTCGTTCACCGAACGACTCACCAGGTTACTATCAATACCAAGCAGCTCACGTTTGTCGCGCATCAGCTTCAGAAAGTCACTTGCCGAGATGGGCTCCTCTCCTCTATATTTGCGCTGCTCGTTTACAGCGGCGCGCATAAAATTGACCATGCTCACACCGGGTATCTCCACTGGGTACTGGAAACTGAGGAAGAGTCCCTCTCGGGCGCGATCTTCCGGTTCCATCTCCAGCAAGTCATTCCCCTTAAAAAGAATACTACCGCGGGTCACCTCGAACTTAGGATTGCCTGCCAGCACAGAGGCCAGCGTGCTCTTACCGGAACCGTTTGGTCCCATTACTGCATGAATCTCTCCAGGTTTCACATCCAGGTTGATACCCTTGAGGATCTCCTTCTCTTCTACGATTGCATGCAGGTTTTTTATCTCTAACATATTGGTTGTTTAATTGATGGTTGTCATAATAAAAAAACGGCTCAGTTGCTGCCGTGCCGCCTGAGAATATATTTTCCGACCTGATTCCGGAATGCGGGATTGCCGCCACAGAATAACAAGTAGCGCCACAGAATTGTTTGGTTACGTGACCGAATTATCGCTTCAGCTCAACCTTTTTCATCCTCGCTGATGATATCTTCCGCCACCTTGATCTTGCGGAACAGGTCCGAAGCGAAGACAAAGTCGTTCAGTTTCTCGTTGTCAGCATCCATTACCTGCGACTTGCTTCCCTCCCACTCTTTGATTCCCTCGTTGAGGAAGATGACATTGTCACCGATGTTGATTACAGAATTCATGTCATGAGACACCACGACAGTAGTGATGTTGAAGTCACTCGTAATATCGCTGATCAACTCATCGATTACCTGAGACGTCTTGGGGTCAAGACCCGAGTTAGGCTCGTCGCAGAAGAGATACTTCGGATTCAACACGATAGCTCTTGCGATGGCGGCACGTTTCTTCATGCCTCCGCTGATCTCTGAAGGAAGCAGATTGGCAGCATCCAACATGTCCACCCGTTCAAGGCAGAATTCAGCCCGCCTGCGACGTTCACGACGGTTCTTTCTGGAGAACATTTCGAGGGGAAACATCACGTTCTCCAGTACAGAGCGTGAGTCGAATAGAGCCGCACCCTGAAACAGCATGCCAATATCGCGTCGAAGGCGACGCACCTCGCGACTGCGCATAGTGATGAGGTTTCTCCCGTCGTAGAGGATCTCACCCGAGGTGGGGACCGTTAGTCCCACGAGGCACTTGAGCATCACCGTTTTGCCGGATCCGCTCTTGCCAATGATGATATTGACCACCCCTTTTTGGAAGGTGGCATCGATGTTCTTTAACACCATCGTACCGTCAAACTCCTTCACCAGGTTTCTTACCTCTATCATTTCTTGTTTATTTTTACCCCATGGCCAGTTGCGTGAAAACAAGGTCGGTTGCCAGTATCAGGATGCTGTTTATCACGACCGAACGGGTGCTGGCTTCCCCCACCTCGAGTGCACCACCGCTGGCGGTATACCCAAAAAAGGCGGCCACCGAAGAAATGATGAAGCCGAAGAGCATCGATTTCAGTATGGAGTACCATACGAACGACTCGGTGAAGAAAGCCTGAATGCCGTAGACATAGGTCTCCACTGAAGGGGTGCCCAGCACCAGACAGATGAAGTAACCTCCGAACAAACCCATGAACATGCTGAAGATTACCAGTACCGGCATGAAGGCAACAAAGGCCGCAATCTTTGGAAGGATCAGATAGTTGGCAGAGTTGACCCCCATGATTTCCAAGGCGTCAACCTGCTCGGTGATCCGCATGGATCCCAGTTCCGAGGCTATGTTCGATCCCACTTTGCCGGAGAGAATCAGGCACATGATGGTGGAAGAGAACTCCAGCAGAATGATCTCACGCGAGACCATCCCCACTGTAAACCGCGGTAACATGGGGGAGTCGATGTTTACTGCAATCTGTAACACAATCACCGCACCAATGAAGAAGGAGATGATCACAACAATCCAGATTGAGTTTACACCCAGCGCATACACACCCTTCAGGAACTCCTTCAGGAACTGACTGAACCGGTCGGGCAAGGTCAGCACCCGCTTCAACAGCAGTGCATATTCACCGACACTTTCCAGGGAGCTGATAATTCGCATGGGGCATTTTTGTTCATGTTTTGTCGCTGCAAAGATAGAAATTTTTATTTCTTCTGCATAAATCATTATTTTTGCATGATGTTGGAACTGAATGACAGGGAACTGGGCAGGATAGTAGTGATGCCAAACCGACGGGCGAAAAACATTATCGCGCGACGAAAGGGGGATCATATCCGGCTCACAGTCCCCCACGACTTTAATCCGCGGCAGATTCCCTCCCTCCTGAAGGAGCTTCGTCCGCGGCTATTGCGGATAAAGCCGCCACCTCCCATTATCATTAAAGAAGAGGACGTGATAAGTTCTCTCACCTTTGAAGCGATGTTTGTCAGGGACCCTTATCAAAAGGATCTGCGTCTTACCCTGAAAGAGGGAGAGTTGCGTATATTCGTTCCGGAAAGGATGGACATCAACCGAGAGGAAGTACAGCAGTCCATCCGGGAAGCAATTATCAATGTGTTAAGGATTGAAGCCAAGCGGGTGTTGCCGGCCAAGACAGCTCAATTTGCGCGACAGCACGGACTCACCTACCAGAGCGTGAAGATTGGCAGCAGCCGCGGACGCTGGGGCAGCTGCTCAACAAAGAAAGATATCAATTACTCCCTCTTTCTGATGCTGTTGCCGGAGCGATTGATCGATTACGTGGTGTTGCATGAGTTGGCCCACACGGTGGAGATGAACCATGGTATCAAGTTTTGGCAACTGTTGGAGAGGATGTGCGGTGGGAATGTAAAGGAATTGCGTACCGAGACTAAAAAGTTCCAGTCGCCAGGTTATCGCTTTCTGGCCTGCAAGTAAGAAAAAAAACTCAAAGATCCTTTACTAGCAAATCGTTTTCGCTCTCATACATGCTCATGCGAGAGTTGACCAACGCATCCCAGTGCTCCCTGAAATCACCCTCCATATCAATCATAAAATCTTCCGATCCCTGCTTGTCGAGTTTACTCATCAGCCCATTCACGGTGATCAGGTTGAT
>JAAZLV010000362.1 GCA_012799155.1 Bacteroidales bacterium
ACTTCAGCCGGTTGTAGCCGAACAGGTTCTGCGAGTAGCCGAGCACCACGGGTGTCGATTTAAAAGAGCGGCGCTTGTCGGTGAAGAGATCGAGACGTTGCAGACCTGTTTCCAGGAAGATGCTTCCACCCAGGGGGGCGATATTCTGGTTGATGGTGAGGCTCCCCTCGTTGAGCAGCTGGTTCCTGTGCAGGAAACTGTCGCTGCCGTCGGGCAGGGTGACCGGGCTGATGGAGCGGTTGAGGGAGCTGTAACTGTTGAAGGAGAGACTTGGCAGGTAGTCGGCCTTGAAGGTGCGCCAGTTCCAGTAGGCCGCGCGGTATTGGTGCCGCGCTGCCACTGCCTGGGGTGACTGAGCACGGGCAAGCGCGACTGCCTCGTCGAGAGTGAGACGAAGCGAGTCCTGCGCTATGAGTTGCCCAGTGCAGATTGAATAAAGAATGAATAGTAGAATGTATCTCATGCTGCTTATCTCAATCAAATGGCGTGCCAAACGGGTAACAGGCAGAGATAGAGAAAGATGCTGTTTTATCGCGGGTGCGGGAGGTGTGCATTACCGCACAATATATGTGCGGATTCACACAGTCTGAACCGAATAAATGACCTATATTTGTGGAGCAAAAAAGAATTGCAATGGACAAGGAAGGCAAGATACTGATCGTAGATGACAACGAGGACATCCTCTTCGCGCTCAATCTTCTGCTGCAGCCCCATGTGGAGAAGGTGAAGGTGACCACGCGGCCGGAGCGAATTGTTGATTTCATGGAATCATATCGTCCCGATGTGATCCTGCTCGACATGAACTTCCACCATGATGCCAGCAGCGGTCAGGAGGGCTTCTACTGGCTGAAACAGATCCACAGCATCGATCCCAATGTAGTGGTGATCTTCATCACCGCCTATGGCGATACTGAGAAGGCGGTGAGAGCCATCAAGGCGGGGGCCACCGATTTTATCCCCAAGCCGTGGGAGGGAGAGAAGCTGCTGGCCACCATCTCATCAGCCCTGCAGCTGAGCAAGAGCAGAAACGAAGTGTCGCAGCTCCGGAAACAGGTGTCGGCACTCGAAAGCAACAGGCCTCCTTTTCCTGAGATCGTGGGTGAGAGTGAGGTGATGCAGGCACTCTACGACACCATCGACAAGTTGAAGGATACCGATGCCAACATCCTGCTGCTGGGTGAGAATGGCACGGGGAAGGACCTGATTGCCAACCTGCTTTACCACTCCTCTCCGCGTGCCGGGAAGCCCTTTGTGCACATCGATCTGGGGAGCATCCCCGAATCACTCTTCGAGAGTGAGCTGTTCGGTCATGAGAAAGGGGCTTTCACCGATGCAAAAAAAGAAAAGCAGGGGCGCTTTGAGATTGCCAGCGAGGGCACGCTGTTCCTGGATGAGATTGGGAACCTGTCGCCCTTGATGCAGGCGAAGTTGCTGACGGTGCTGGAGAAGAGAGAGGTGATTCGCCTGGGTTCTACCCGACGGGTGCCGATCAATGTGCGACTGATCTGTGCCACCAATGCGGACATCCATGAGATGACTGAACGGGGTGAGTTCCGCCGAGATCTGTTGTACCGCATCAACACCATTGAACTGCACATTCCTCCCTTGCGGGAGAGAGGCAGCGACATCCTGCTGCTGGCCGATTTCTTCAGGGAGAAGTATTGCCGCAAGTACAAGAAGGAGATCAGGAGCATCGCCACCTCGGCACAACGCAAGCTGCAGGAGTACCCCTGGCCGGGCAACGTGCGGGAGCTGCAGCATGCCATGGAG
>JAAZLV010000363.1 GCA_012799155.1 Bacteroidales bacterium
GCAGCTACAGTGTCTACTGCGTAAATAGTATTCCTCTTCAGTCATTAATGTGTCGTCTTTTTCAATGGGTGTCAGTTTATATGACACTCCTTTACGGCGCAGGATAACCTATTCGCCTTTTTCTATGAGGCCGAAATAATAACCTTGCTTGTCCCGGAATTGTCTGCTACTGATAATAGTTGCTATATTTTTTATTCTTTTGTTACGCATTATTTGTTTCTACAAAGATAGCTCTTTTTTCAAAAACGGCTACATTTTAAGCATTACACTTTCTCCACCTCTCACAGACAAAGTTAGAAACTGTTTTAAATTTTACGAGTGATTATTATATGCTTAATTATATGCACCAAAGATTGGGTAAAATCGTTTAGAGGGTATTACTTTTGCAATTTACTCTATTGTTGATAGCAAATGAAGGTTTTAGAAAAAAAGTTTTCCGGATATTTCCATGCCTATTACCGTCAGCTTTGCCTGCACGCCCTGCACTTCATGGGCAGCGCTGAGGAAGCCGAAGACGTAGTGCAGGAGACATTCGTGAGCCTCTGGGATAAAAAAGAGCAAATAGAAACGATCAAATCGGTAAAATCGTATTTATACACAGCCGTCCGGAATAACTGCCTAACACTCATTCGCGACGCGAAACCCACCACTCCGCTCGATATGCTCCCTCCCGATGCACTGCTTCCAGAAGAGGAACAGATGAACCGTGCCGAAATGGAAGCACGTATCTGGAAAATGATCGACGAACTGCCCGAACGCCGCCGTGAGATCTTCCTGATGGCAAAACGTGACGGGATGAGTTATAACGAAATTGCCAGACAAACCGGGTTGACCGTCAAGACCGTTGAAAACCATGTATTTCGTGCCATGCAATCACTCCGCACCAAAGACATTAAAGCCTGGCTTTTCTTTTTTGCGTAAAATTTCACACTTCCGGATGAGGGATTTTCCACTTTCCTGCATCATATAATCATAATACTAACAAATATTTATTCATTCTCCCGAATTCCTGAATAAAAAAAGAAATGAGGGCCTCAAAACTTTAAAATTATGAAAAAAAATGAAAGTATCTCTTATCAACTTGTACCCTTTGCGTTGGATTAGCATTGGCATTTGTTATTACAAGTTGCAGTAGTGATGAATCTATTGTAGAACAAGTCGGTAGTGTAACACATGTGGAGGTTATGGGTATTAGTGTGGAATTAAAAAATAATACATTAGCACTGAACAATGAGAGTGAATTGCAAAACTTAGTATCTAAGTTGAAAGCCCCTCAATCTGTTTCAACAAGTGTTTCAACAAGACAGAGTAGTGAAGACGTTTTCAATAATGAAGTAAGCATTGATGGCTTTAAATCGCTTTATGATATTTTTGTAGATGCGATGAAAAATGCAGAGTCGTACTATGACAGAGAAGGCGGATATGAGGAATTTAAGGAAAAATATGCTTCTCTTTATTTCCCTGAATATGGGGATGACTATTCTGCTTACCTTCCCGTAAGCGATCCAGCTTTATCTAAATTCCTTAATAGTGATGGAGAAATAATTATAGACGGGGAAACAGTCAACATGAAAGACATTTCTACCTATGAACAGTTACGAGAACTTGGTTTAACACCACCAGAGGAAGTCGTGATTATATCAGACGAGGGTGCCCCTTCAAATACTCGAGTAGGAAATATTTTCTTCCCTGGTACGCCATTTCAGTTGTTACCGAACAAAACATTTCAAATGAACAATAGGCGCATATGGGTTACTCTCGATGATGTGACTGTGGATAATATTGCCAGAACGAAAGCTGGTTTTGATATATGTTTCAGAAAAAAAGGATTTCTTGGAGCGTGGTATAACCATTGGGCGCTTACGAAAACTTATGCTCATATTGGGCCTCAAGGGCTGAGGGTCGTCGATAATAAAACGATAGACGGTTATTCCTCACATGATCATTCGTTTTTTTTAGTAAACGGTACTGAAATATCCACTCCAACTCCTACACCTGGCTATTATCAGAAAGATGTTTATGGAGAGGCTCAGATTTACTACGACGCTTTGAGAGCTTATACTTTTATAGTACCATTGCATTATAGATTTTTCCGATGGTGGTAATTACTAAAGTAAAAATAAAGTGTGTTTTATTAAGATATTAATTATGGAAAACAAATTTATGAGGAAAACAATCTTACTAAGTTTATCTGTTTTATTCCTATTTTCTTTCCCCGCCATAATGGCACAGGACAGAAAAATAGGATTGCAACTGGAAGCAGGATATGGAACAATAAGCAATAAAGACAATGCCAGTGCGTATCAAATTTTTCTCTCACCTTATTATCGAATCAATGACAACTTCGCAATAGGGATTGGAGGAGGTCTTATGCAACACAAAAGTACTTATCCGGAAAGGAGTTATCCGGTATATATTCATTCTAAATACAGATTGAAACCTAATTGGCTGTTAAAACCATTCTTTAACATAAAAATTGGATATGGCTTTGGCTCTACTGACATGGGAATAGCTGGCATAGATATCAACGACCTTAAATACTCCGGTGAAATTAAGTACAGTGCTGACTTTTTCATTTCTCCGTCAATTGGAGTAAGCTATGATATAACAAAGCAACGTTCACTTTTCCTTGCTATTTCGTATGATTTATTGAAAGTTAAAACTGAGAATATTATTCATCCAGAAAATGCTGTAGTAGATTTAAAATCATATGCTGAAAAAAACAGTTCAATAATTGGATTGAGAGTGGGATACGAGTTTTAGAATTATTATCACCCCCGAATCTTGGACAACTCATATCATTAAAAAATAATATTAATTTTGTTGACCAATATTCGGGGTAATTTATCTAAAATAGAAGATCGCTATGCGACCGTTAAAGGTCTATAAAACAGAAGAATCCGTACGTTTTGTAGCCCACCACTATCAACCCGGCAGGTTCGATAGCCGTAAAACCTGGGCACAAGTAGGGAAACGTTTAGGCATCGCTCCGAGAAGACGGTCATTTCCTCTGCTCCGGCGCGCCGCGGCAGTGGTAATCATTCTCATCACGGCGGGAATATGGTATCTCACCACCGAAAGTGGGGATACATTTATCGCCGGACAGGATCGCACACAATTCACCCTTCCGGACGATTCCCGCATTGAAATGCAGAAAGGAGCAATATTGGAATACGACAAACATTTCGACAAGGAAGAACGGCGTGTCACAATACAAGGAGAGATCGCCTTCGCCGTCGCCCGCGACGAAGCAAAACCGTTTATCGTATCCACGCCAGCGGCACAAATAGAAGTGCTCGGCACGGAATTTACCGTCAGGGCCGATGATGACGAGACCCGTCTCTCCGTCGCATCAGGGATAGTACGGTTCACACCCTATGATCCGGTGATCCCACTATTATGTACTGCCGGCATGACCGTGTATAACAACGCCGAAACCAGAATCATAAACGTCTCTTCCCCCGGCAGCGAAATGGAAATCAACAGTAAAACGCGATCATTCACTTTCAACAACATGGGGCTGGGAGAGATCGTGATGGTGCTGTCGCGCTTTTATAACGTCCAAATAGAGCTGCCGGAGAGTGAATCGCACCTGACGTTCAGTTCCTCTTTCACAAAGGGCAACATTAATGAGATCATCAATATCATTAATTTCACACTCGATACACACATTACTATTATACCACCACGATGAGACAAGCTATTCTTTTGTTACTACTGACCACCTTCTTCACGGCGGCGGTCAGCCAGGAAAAAATCACCCTGAATGTAGAAAACAAGCCGGTCACAGAGGCCCTTCGGGAAATAGAGAAACAGACGGGTTACACATTCTCGTACAGCCCCTCACTATTAAAGGATTTTCCCCGGATCACCCTCCGGATTGCGGACGGACCGCTCGAAAAAGTATTACAGGCACTCTTCGATAAAACCGATATTCAATATATCATGCGGGGAAAATATATCATCCTGAAAAAACGCCCGAAAGAGGTCACTGTCAGCGGATTTATTTACGACCGGGAATCGCACGAATCGCTGATCGCCGCTAATATCTATGACCTGACCTCGGGGCAAGGTGCTGTCAGCAATAATTTCGGATTTTACAGCCTCTCCGTTAAGCCGGGAGAAATTGAGTTGTGTCCCAGTTACGTAGGATATACCTCAGAGAACCACCCCCTCACTGTATCACAAGACACTGTGATCCATTTTTTTCTACCACCGTCCGCACTGCTGAAAGAAGTGGTGGTGGACGGAGAACTGAAAAACCCGGTGCTACACGCAGAGACAGGCAAGATAAGCCTTAACGCCGCGACACTGAAAGCCGTCCCTGCATTGATGGGCGAAAGCGACGTGATCAAGACCTTGCAGCAGATGCCCGGCGTGGCTGTAGGCACCGACGGTATGGCTGGGCTCTATGTGCGGGGCGGAAATGCCGATGAGAACCTGTACCTTGTGGACGGGAACCCCCTCTACCACGTCCATCACCTACTTGGCCTTTTCTCCACCTTCAATCCCGAAGCGGTGAAAACGATGGACTTCTACAAGGGTAGTTTTCCCGCCCGCTACGGAGGGCGCCTCTCTTCAGTAGTGGATGTACGGATGAACGATGGCGACATGAAAAAATTCTCCGGCACGGCCTCCATAGGACTGATCTCATCCCATTTGAACCTACAGGGGCCCCTCGCCAAAGACAAAACATCGTTCTCGGTCTCCCTCCGCCGCACCTATCTCGACCTGATTGCCCGTCCGGCAATGTACTTTATCAACAGGAGAAATAAGAAGAAAAACCCGGCAGACTATGATAAGGTTGACTTTGCCTATTATTTTTATGATTTCAATGCGAAGATCAGCCACAAATTCTCTGAGAAAAGCCGGCTTTACCTGAGCCTGTACGACGGAAAAGACAAATTATTCTTCCACAGCAACAGCATTAGGAAATACGAAATAAATGGGGACCCCGTGTATTCCTACGAAACGGACTACCCTGACGACAACCCCATCCAATACGAATACAAAAGAAATGCTGACGAAACTTCAAAAATCGATATAGGCTGGGGAACACGCATGGCCTCCCTCAATTGGGCGTATGCCGTCAACAGCAAACTGTTCTCAAATGCTACGTTGGTGTATAGCCGCTACAACTCGGATATTTCGGTCTCGTATGAAAATAAAGAGACCTCCTCTTTGAAAAATATGGAAACCCAGGAAGAAGAATCAGGGAGCATTTATCAATTTTTTAAGCCGGTATACCGGTCTGGCATCGAAGACATGGGCTACCGCCTCAATTTTGATTACGCATACAACAATTGCCACCTGATCCGCTTTGGAACCGCATTCCTGCATCACAATTTCCGCCCTGAGGAGAGCCGGTTCTTCAGGCAGGACGAAGACGGGGAAAGAAAAAATAATGATACCATTACCTATGCAGACGACCGGGTCAGGGTGCAGGAACTATCCCTCTATGTCGAAGACGAAATGGATTTCGGCAAACGCCTGAAAATAAACGCCGGTATTCATCTGTCGGGGTTCTTTGTGCAGGGGAAATCCTACCTGAGCGCCCAGCCCCGCCTGTCGGCCCGTTATCTTTTGTCCGAAGGTCTCTCCCTGAAAGCCTCCTACGCCAGGATGAGCCAGTATGTGCACCTGCTGCAAAGCAGCTACATAAGCTCGCCCAACGATTTATGGATACCCATCACCCAGAATGTGAAACCGCTGTCGTCCCACCAGTTTTCGGCCGGGATCTTCGGGCGGTACCGCGGCTTTGACCTCTCGGCAGAGACATATTACAAAAGATCGGCCAACCAGGTCGAATACAAAGACGGAGCAGGCATCCTTGCCAGCAATACCAACTGGGAAGAACGCATTGCCCAGGGAATCGGGACATCCTACGGATTGGAATTGATGGCGAAAAGGAGCTTCGGCAAGACATCGGGGTGGGTGGGCTACACCCTCTCGTGGGCCGACAGGCAGTTCCCCAACGGCGAGATCAACCAGGGAAAAGTGTATCCGGCGAAATATGATAACCGGCATAAGATCAATGCCGTGCTTTTACATCAATTCAACCGCAAATTCGACCTGAATATTTCATGGGTCTACGCCACCGGAAACTGGACAACCCTCCCGATAGAAGAATATATTGATATGGATGGAAATAAAAGGCAATACATCCATCAACGGAATAACTATAAGATGCCGGATTACCAGCGGCTCGACCTTAGTTTCAATTATTACCGACACAAGAAGAATGGCAGGAGGGGTATCTGGAATTTCAGCATCTACAATGTATATGCACACCATAACTCATTCATGGTATTGCCATCTGAAGAATTTGCCCCTGATCCCAATACAGTGAATGGTAACCCGCAGCAGAGTTATCCCACATACCACAGCTATCCCCTTTTACCTTTTATCCCTTCATTTTCCTACACTTACCAATTTTAAAGAGATGACAAAAACAATACATACCTATTTATCGATTTTACTGGCCGGCATATTGCTCTCCTTACCTGCCTGCGAAAAAGAGATCAAACTCGACACGGGCAATTACACACCTAGGATCGTGATGAACGGGATCATCTCGCCCGACTCACTCATTGAAATAAGCCTCAGCAAGAGTTTTTTATATACCGATACGCTTTTGGACAGGAGCCTGCTGGAGGATGCCTCACTGACCTTGTTCATCAACGGTGAGAAGCGGGAAACGATGAGGATGGTAAGGGTGGATACCGTGCACGGCCGGGACAGACTATTTGGATACACTGCATTGAAAAGTATATACCGTTCCACCCTACGTCCAGAAACAGGTGACAAGATACGCATAGAAGCGTCTGCCGAAAAACTTTATCCCGTCTGGGCGGAGACCACTATACCGACACCACCGCAAATCCACCGGGTCGACACAGCCACTTTCTTTACCTACAACCCAATTATCAATAACGACGACCATTCCTATTCCGGTAACACTTCAGGAGAGCCCTTATTCCGGAATATGCGCATTAAAATGACCGTGAGTGAGAGTTCTACCGGCACAAACCGTTATTTCCGGCTCCGACTCAGGCTGATGAGTGAAAAAATCGAAGAGTACCCCGACCTGCCGGAGCGCTACCTTTTTATATACACGAACGACGATCCGATTTTTGAAGAGGGTTATCGGAACAGCCTGTTGGAGGATCTAATATCGGGAAATTCGTCGCTTGAAGGGATAAAACATTTCAATTCGGCACTTTTTTCCAATAAACTATTCCGTGATAACAACTATACACTCGATTTCTCCATCACCGATTATTACTATTTCCATACCACCTACGAGGAAAAAGAGAATGACCCCGGATGGGTTTACCCTATCTATGTCCCCGTCAAAACGGAAGTATTCAACCCGCCCATTGAAGTGATGTTTACTGCCATATCGCCGGAATTGTATTCCTATTTCCGTGAAGGGGACTACGATCCCTCCAGTGATGAAGAAGCGTTCAAAATAATTTCCGAGCCGGAGATCACATTCAGCAACGTACACAATGGCATCGGGGTTGTCGGATCGGTATCAACTGCGAAAGCATATATCAATCTCCCGCCTCCACCGGAAGAAGAAAACAGCATTCCCTGATAATAGCGCACCCCGGCATTATCCTATAAAAAGAAAATCGTCGCTCCCGCGATGCTGATCACCGCTCCCATCACCTGTTGGACGGTGATTTTTTCTTTGAACATAATCGCTGTGGGCAGGATAATAAAAATGGGCACCAGCGCCATCAGTGCCGACGCGATCCCTGTCTCGGTATGCTGCACCGCATAAAGTGAGAGGGAGACGCCAATAAAGGGACCGAAGATGGTACCAATGGTTATTGCCTTCATACCCGTTTTATCTCCCAAGGTCATGAAGACCCGCCTCCAGCGACCGGCAAAGGTGACAAGCAATGCAAATGCAAAGAAGCCGAAGATGGCCCTGATTTGGGTGGATGCCACCGGGTCATAATCGCCCATCCCCTTCTTACTCAGAATCAGCCCCACCGCCTGGCCCAGTGCACCACCCAATGCGTAGAGAAAGCCTCGCAGGGGTATGTTCAATTTCAGTTTCCTGCCTGCTACGGCAATCATGATGCCTGCAACACTCACAACGATGCCCGCAATGCTCTTAAGTGAGAGGATCTCCTGTAGAAAGAACCAGCCGATGACGGCGGTAATCATCGGTGCGAGGCTCATCACCAGCTGCGAGGTACGGGAGCCGATCAGAGTGTAGGACTTGAAGAGGAAGAGATCACCCAGAAAGAAACCGACGATGCCCGAGAGACCCAACCATATCCAGTTGTATGCACTAGCATCCATCGGGAAGAACATCCCGCGGGTGAAAAGAGTGGTGATACCCAGGAATATTACTCCTAGGAAGATGCGAATGATGTTCACCGTGAGGGAGCCGGTACGGCGACCAGCTTTCTCGAAGAAGATGGCGCTGAGAGTCCAGCAGACGGCTGTTAAGAGTGAGGCTATCTCACCGATATGCGATTGAAACGGCATGCAAATGATCCCTTAATGCTGTAACCAGGAATAAAGTGGCAGCAAATGTACGGGATTTTTTTGAATATGAAGGATCAGCGAATCGCTTCCCTTAATTTTTTTGCAGCTGCCTCCACAGAAGATTCACTCTCAAGTAGGGAGATAAAACGGCTACCGATGATGGCTCC
>JAAZLV010000055.1 GCA_012799155.1 Bacteroidales bacterium
CGCCCAGTTTCTCTGCCAGTTCCTGCTGGAGGGAGTTCTCTACCGAATTGGAGTAGAAGCCGAGGTTTGCGACCTGTTGTTGCAACGCTTCAACGTATCGGGGGTGTGAATGTCCTATTGAGATGACAGCATGACCACCGTATAAATCAAGGTATTCCGTGCCGTTTTTATCCCAGATACGGCATCCGTTTCCCTTTACCGGTTCAATATCCCATAAGCTGTATACATCGAAAAGTCTCATATGCTGATTTGTTGATTCGTTGATTCTCTGATTCGTTGATTCTCTGAAACCTTGATTGAAAGTTGTCCAATCCTCACATTCTCATAGCTTCACACCCAAATATCTGAATGTCCTTAAAATGCTGTTCCTTTTAGTTTCAGCCCGATTGTTTCATCCAGCCCGAACATCAGGTTCATGTTCTGTACCGCCTGGCCGGAGGCGCCTTTCACCAGGTTGTCGATGATGGAGGTAATGTGGATGTATCCGTTGTGAAAATCTATGTGCAGCAGACCTTTGTTGCTGTTGACCACCTCTTTCAGGCTAATGCTCTTATCGGAAACAAAGACGAAAGGTGAAGAGGCATAGTATGCTTTGTATCGTTCAATCATCTCCTTTTCTGACATCGTGCCCATCCATTTGGTGTAGACGCTGGCAAAGATGCCGCGGGTGAAATCGCCACGCATCGGCACAAAGTTGATCTGCGGTAGATTGCTGTTCCCGGCTGCGATCAGTGTATTGCCGATCTCTTCAAGGTGCTGGTGCGTGAAAGGCTTGTACACCGACAGGTTGTTGTCACGATAGCTGAAATGGGTGGTTTCACCCGGTTTCTTGCCGGCACCGGTAGAGCCGGTAATGGCATGCACATGAATCTCCTCTTTCAGCAGGTTCTCAGCAGCCAGGGGCAGGAGTGCCAGCATGATGGAGGTGGCAAAACATCCCGGGTTGGCCACTTGGTCTGCATTGCGGATCTTTTCCTTGTTCAGTTCACACAGTCCGAAAGTGAACTCCTTCCCTTCAAAAAAAGGCTCATTGCGAAAGTCGTTACCCAGATCGATGATCTTGCATCCCTGTGGTAGGGTGTTCATCGTAAGGAACTCACGGGAGAGTCCGTGTCCCAGACAGAGGAAGATGACATCGGGATGATTGAATGTTCCGGTGAAGCAGAGGTCAGTTTCTCCCAGCAGATCCCGGTGCACCTCAGCCACAGGCATTCCTACAGAGGTGGTGCTGATTACTGATTCAATTTCTACCTGCGGGTGACGCAGCAGGATACGCAACAGCTCTCCTGCCGTGTATCCTGTTCCACCTGCTATGCTAACTTTGATCATGATCGTGGATGGTATAGTAAATTTTCAGCGGATTGGCAGTTACCCTGGTGAAGCCTACCACATCCTGTCCGGAGAATGATTTGTTCGATTCACCATACTCGCCGAAACGGGAACTCATCAGGTCATATTCGCTGGTGCAACCCAATATTGCAAAGTGGTATGGGCGCAACTCTACCTGCACCTCACCGGTCACAAAATGCTGGGTATCGTTGAGGAAGGTTTCGATGTTGCGCATCACAGGCTCCAGATATTGTGCCTCGTGCATCAGTTGTCCATACCAGTTGGAAAGTTGATCCTTCCAGTAGAGCTGCTGCTTGGTGAGCACATGCTTCTCCAGCAGGTGGTGTGCCTTCACGATGATCAGCGGAGCCGGTGCTTCAAAAGCCACCCGTCCCTTGGTGCCGATGATGGTGTCTCCGACATGCACGTCGCGACCGATGCCATATTTTGATGCTACTTTATGCAAATGGTGTATCAGTGCAACAGGGTTCATCTTTTGACCATTGAACGACACCGGTTCCCCTTTTTCAAAACCGATGGTGATGCGTTCCGATCCACTGGTAGTTACCTGTGAAGGAAAAGCCTCTTCAGGCAGCACGCCGGAAGATTTCAATGTCTCCACGCCTCCCACACTGGTGCCCCAGATACCCTGGTTGATTGAATATTTCGATTTCTCCCATGAGAAATCATATCCTTTCTCCTTGAGGTAGTCAATCTCCTGCTGGCGCGACAGTGCCAGCTCGCGGATGGGTGCCATAATCTTCACTTCAGGTGCCAGCACTTCGAACACAAGGTCGAAACGCACTTGGTCGTTGCCGGCGCCGGTACTGCCATGGGCCACATATTGTGCACCTACCTTCTTTACATGATCCAGCACTGCCATTGCCTGAAAGAAACGTTCGGAGCTTACCGAGAGGGGATAGGTGTTATTTTTTAACACATTGCCGAATATCAGGTATTTGATTCCGCGGGCATAGTAATCATCTACGGCGTCGATGCAGGTGTGTGAGGCAGCACCCAGCGTGAGGGCACGCTCTTCGATCTGTTTCGCCTCTTCTGTAGAGAAGCCGCCCGTGTTTACAATCACTGTGTGCACCTCCAACCCTTTCTCATTCATCAGCCAGGGTACACAAAACGACGTATCAAGACCGCCGCTGAATGCCAAAACTACTTTTTCCTTCATTTCTTAAACATTTTATTAGTTTTCCTCGTCTTTATTACCGGTTTCACCACTTTTTTTGCAAATGGGCTCGCCTCCTGTACGGGTTTCGCCTTGGGATCAAAAAGTAAACCCGTACAAAGGCACATCTTATGGTTGTTACGCTGTAAAATATCATAATTGCGGCATCCCTGACAACCCTTCCAGAACTCCGTATCGTCGGTCAGTTCGGAAAAGGTGACTGGCTTGAATCCCAACTCGGTATTCATCTTCATCACTGCCAGACCGGTGGTGATGCTGAAGATCTTCGCATTGGGGTATAGCTTGCGCGAGAGATCGAAGATCTTTCGTTTGATCTTTTTTGCCAGCCCCTGGTTACGGTAGTCGGGATGAACCACCAGTCCCGAGTTGGCAACGAATCGCTGGTGACTGAAAGTCTCGATATAGGCAAATCCCACAAGGCGTTCACCGTCAAGGGCGATCACTGCCTTTCCGGCATCAATTTTTTCTGCCACATATTCAGCGCTGCGTCGGGCAATACCAGTGCCACGGGCTTGTGCCGATTCATATATCAGGTCGCAGATCTCCTGCGCGTACCCTATGTAGCTGCTGTTGGCTATATGAATTTCTACATTCATCCTAAAACAAAAAAAAATTAAATGGTTGTTGATTGACGCCGATAGACCGACGTATAAAGCGGGAGGTTTACAGGTGTAGGTTTGCCTGTAATTATTAAAAGCATCGTCGGACCAGATCGGTTGCTTTGCGGAAGTGTGTATGTGAATTTTGCATACTCATTGGAAGGCAAAAGTAATCATTATATTTGTAAATTGCACTTATTTCTGAAAGAAATCTTTTCTTCAGAACTAAATTCAATCAATCTGTTCATTTTACGGCTCTATTCATAATTAATTATCATGATAATTTGTCTTTTTGACAGGTTTTTATTATTTTTGTTTTTCTGAACTGCATTTCTATTCTTGCCTATCCTTTTCTGGCGCGATTTATATTCATCTCCTGTGGTTCATCAACTAACTTAAAACGATTCAATATGGAAACGAGGAAATACAGGAATTTTATACTCCGAAACTTCAATGATCTGCCTCAGTTGCAACGACTCACTGAAGAGGAGCGAGAGGCTATAAGGGTAGTGGGGCAGGTCTTGCCTTTCAAGTCTAACAATTATGTGGTAGAGGAGCTGATTAACTGGGATAACGTTCCCAACGATCCCATTTTCACGCTTACCTTTCCCCGCAAGGAGATGCTCTCCAAGAAACATTACGAACAGGTGAAGAAGCTGCTCGACAACAATGATGAGGCGGGATTGAAGAAACGGGTATATGAAATTCGTCTCAAGCTGAACCCCAATCCTGCTGGGCAGGAGCATAACGTTCCCTCAATCGATGGTATCAAGTTGCATGGTATGCAACATAAGTATCGTGAAACGGTACTTTTCTTTCCCAGTCAGGGGCAAACCTGTCATGCCTATTGCACATTTTGTTTCCGTTGGCCACAGTTCTCCGGTATGAACGAGTTGAAGTTTGCCATGAAGGAGGCAGACCTGTTGCATCGATATCTGAGGAAGCATACCAAGGTGTCAGATGTGCTCTTTACCGGTGGTGATCCCCTTACCGCAAAAACAAACATCATGGCTGCCTATATAGAGCCTTTGTTGACAAAGGAATATGAGCATATCCGTACCATCCGAATCGGCACGAAAACTCTAGGTTATTGGCCCTATCGATTCCTTACCGACAAGGATGCCGACGATTTGCTGCAACTCTTCGAGAAGGTGACCAAGGCAGGTAAACACCTTGCCTTTCAGGCTCATTTCAATCATCCAGTGGAGCTGTCTACCGATGCTGTAAAGCAGGCGATTGATCGAATCCGCAATACAGGTGCACAAATCAGGACACAATCGCCTTTGCTGCGTCACATAAACGATGATCCTCAGTTGTGGTCAACGATGTGGAGAGAACAGGTTAACCTCGGTGTAATCCCATACTATATGTTTGTGGCACGTGATACCGGCTCAAAAGCGTTCTTTGATGTGCCACTGGAGAAGGCCTGGAATATCTTCCGAAAGGCTTATCGCAACGTGAGCGGTGTGGCACGAACGGTACGGGGACCGAGCATGAGTGCCAATCCCGGTAAAATTCAAATATTGGGTGTCACTGAGGTGCAAGGTGAAAAGGTATTTGTATTGCGTTTCATTCAGTGTCGCAACCCAAATCTGGTAGATATTCCATTTTTTGCAAAATATGATAAGAAGGCGACCTGGTTTGATGAGTTGGTGCCTGCATTCGGTGAAGATCACTTTTTCTTTCAAAAGGATAACTTGCTGGGCCGTCATGGTAAGGACACTGATTTTATATGGGAGTAGACTGAGAGATGGCAGCCACTTTTCAGATTTATCAACAAAATATCGAACCTTTTCATTAATTAACACAGTATTAATTGAATTATTGCTTATTTTGCCCTCCATAAAAGGCCCTTTGGGAAATACCGGGTTTCATTTATTTGGTATTCCTTCTCTTTTCTAAATTGAGAAAAGTTAAATGGCTGTAAATTAGGATATATGGGTAGGATCATCGCACTGGCAAATCAAAAAGGAGGGGTTGGGAAAACCACCACCACGATTAACCTGGCGGCATCTCTTGCCGCACTCGAAAAAAAAGTACTTGTTGTAGATGCCGATCCGCAGGCGAACGCCTCCTCGGGATTGGGCATTGATATCAAAAAGGTTAAGAATACAATCTATGAAGGATTGATTGGTAAGTGTGCACCACGTGAGGCGGTACACCAAACTCCCTTTGAGCATATTGACATCATCTCTTCCCACATCAATCTTGTAGGGGCAGAGCTGGAGATGGTGCAGATGGAAAACAGAGAACGTAGATTGCACGACCTGTTAATGCCACTCAATGATGCCTACGATTACATTTTAATAGACTGCTCTCCTTCACTCGGTATCATAACTGTAAATGCTCTTACTGCTGCTGATGCAGTGATGATTCCTGTTCAATGCGAATATTTTGCATTGGAAGGATTGAGCAAGCTGCTGAACACCATAAAGATTATCAAGTCGAAGCTGAACAGGAGATTGGAGATTGAAGGGTTTGTACTTACCATGTACGACTCTCGCCTGCGTCTACATAACCAGATATACGAAGAGGTAAAACACCATTTCAAGGAACTGGTTTTTAACACTGTTATTCAGCGAAATATCACCCTCAGCGAGTCACAAAGCCATGCCAAGCCGGCATTGATGTATGATGCCGGTTCCCGTGGAGCCATCAACCACATGCAGCTGGCACAAGAGCTTATCGAAAAAAAATCCTAACTTTGCACCCATAACCCGATCAAAGATGGCAAAAAAAAATGCATTAGGAAGAGGTTTGGACGCGCTGATCACCTTCAATGAGAGTGAAGCCAGTGGCTCATCCTCCATCAGTGAGGTGGAACTGGACAAGATAATCCCCAACCCAGACCAGCCGCGGAGGGCATTCAGCGAGGAGGGATTGAACGAACTGGCCGCTTCCATACGCTCTATAGGTGTGATCCAGCCAGTCACGCTGCGCAAACTGGATGAAGATAGTTATCAAATTATTGCCGGTGAGAGGCGCTATCGTGCTTCGCAGATGGCGGGTCTTCTTTCCATCCCTGCATATATCAAGATTGCCGATGAAGATGAGACCATGGAAATGGCACTCATCGAGAATATACAACGTGAAGACCTCAATTCAATTGAGATAGCCCTGGCGTATCAGACCCTCATCAAAACACTTGGCATCACACAAGAACAGTTAAGTGAACGGGTTGGTAAGAAAAGAGCAACAGTGACCAACTATCTGCGCTTACTGAAACTTCCTGCCGAAGTGCAGATGGGAGTCAAGGACAAGAAAATAGAAATGGGACATGCCCGTGCGCTGGTCACCATTGACGATCCGGTGTCACAGTTGGCCATTTACAACAAAATTACCGAAGAGGGTCTCTCTGTACGTCAAGTGGAGATGATGGTACGAGAGAAGAATGGTGTTGACGCCGGCAAACCTGCTTCAAGCAGAAAGAGGAGTGCTGGAGATGCTCTCCGCCGACAGATGCAGGGTGGTGAGTTTGATTCCCTGAAACAACACCTATCCTCCTATTTCCGTACCGATGTCCAGTTCTCATGCAACAAGAGCGGGAAAGGAAAAATCACCATCCCGTTTCACTCACCTGAGGAGCTGGAAAGGTTGATCGTGATGTTCGACAAAATGAATAAATGAGAGCAGGATGAAGCAAGCTGCAATTCTAATCGGTTTGATATATACCTTTGGATCAATGTTGCTGCAGGCACAGGAAATCACTGAACCTGCATTGTCTCCTTGGGATGATCTGATGCCATTGGATACTACTATTACCCACCCGGTTGACACAGTCACATTTAGCGATGATATCGATACTCTTCTTGTCGAAGAAGGTAGCGAGTCTGTTATGACGAAAGATTCGCTCCTTGCCGCTATACCTTCTGACTCTTTTTTTGCTCCTTCTGAGACTTTTCGTCC
>JAAZLV010000364.1 GCA_012799155.1 Bacteroidales bacterium
AATACCTTCGTGGTGAAGGATGCAGAGACAAACGAAACATTGTTTAGCGGCAAGACCTCCGGCCCTTTCTACCAGGAAGATACAGGGCAGGAGGTTGTAATGGCCGACTTCTCTGCACTGCATCGCCCGGGCAGCTACTACCTCGAGCTGTCGAACGGCAGTCGTTCGGCGATCTTTCCGGTGGGTGAGACCATCTATCGTGATCCCTTCCGTACCACCATGCGGGGCTTCTATCTCTGGCGCTGCGGCATGGCGGTGGCCGGTGATCACGGCGGCGATCACTTCTGCACCGAAGCGTGCCACATGGAGGATGGCTACCTCGACTACCTGGGAGAGAAAGGGGGCCAGCGCGACGGCAGCGGCGGCTGGCACGACGCGGGCGACCATGGCAAGTACATCGTCAACGCAGGCATCACCATGGGGATTCTCTCGATGGCCTGGGAACAGTTCAAACCACAGATAGAGAAGATCAACCTGCAGCTGCCGGAAACCGCACCCGGGTTGCCCTCCTACCTGCAGGAGCTGAAATGGGAGATGAGCTGGGTACTCAAGATGCAATACGCCGACGGCAGCGGACGGGTCTCACACAAGCTCACCCGTACCAACTTCTCCGGCTTCATCATGCCGCAGGATGACAAGGAGAAGCGATACTTCACCGAGTGGAGCTCGGCTGCCACCGCCTCCTTCACGGCGATGACGGCACAGGCGGCACGCCTCTTTGCACCTTACGATCCCGCTTATGCCGACAGACTGCTGACGGCGGCACGGCTCAGCTACGACTACCTGCAACAGCACCCCGAAGAGAAGCCTTTCATACAGGGCGACTTCCAGACGGGTGGTTACCAGACCACCGACCCGGACGACAGGCTCTGGGCCGCTGCCGAGCTGTGGCAGACCACAGGCGAGGAGGCTTACCTGCTCGACTTCGAACAGCGAGCCGCAGCAATCAGCTTCCGGGTGGATGAGGACTGGGACTGGGGCAACGTGACCAACCTGGGCATGTTCACCTACCTCCTCTCAGAGAGGGAGGGTAAAAACAGGGTCGTGGAGGAACGGATTCGGGAGAACGCGCTGAGAGCGGCTGACAACATGGTGACGCGTGCCCGCAACGACGCCTACGGACGGGCGCTGGTGCGCTACTACTGGGGTTGCAACGGCACGGTTGCACGGCAGACGCTTAACCTCTACGTGGCAGAGAAGCTTCAGCCACGGGACGACTACCGGGAGACGGCCCTCACGCAGATCGCACACCTCTTCGGACGCAACACCTATAACCGCTCCTACGTGACCGGCCTGGGTATCAATCCCCCCATGCATCCGCACGACCGGAGATCGGGTGCCGACAAGGTGGAAGCTCCCTGGCCCGGATACCTGGTGGGCGGCGGTCACAGCGCCACCGACTGGGTGGACCTGGAGGAGAGCTACTCGCACAACGAGATCGCCATCAACTGGCAGGCATCGCTCGTCTTCGCCCTCGCCTGGATGATTCGCTGACGAAATCTCATCAATATTAAACCGAATCATTTTTTTACTGGATGTCCCCGTTGATTCATTGTATTGATCACCTGATTTGAAATTTGTAACACGCATTTGAAGCTACAAATATAGAGTGAATGAACGGTAATTATCTCTCTTCGAGTGAGAGAACGGCTTGCAATATCTCGCACTGTTATATTGAATTGCGATGGATGAGTGCACTATGCTGCTTTTCTTGAATTTCGTTTTTGTTGCTGTTGCTATGACGCAACCTTGATGATTCAAAAAAAAAATTTACCTTTGCAGGCAAATCATGAATTTAACAATTGAATGGAAAACAAAAAGCAACTCAGCCCCGCGTTAAAAACGGTCGTCGGGGTTCAATTCCTCTTTGTGGCGTTCGGCGCCACCGTACTGGTACCTTTACTCGTCGGACTTGATCCTTCTACCGCACTGTTCACCGCAGGGATAGGGACATTGATCTTTCACTTGGTAACGAAAGGCAAGGTCCCTATTTTTTTGGGCAGCAGCTTCGCCTTCATCGCGCCCATCGTCAAGGCCACAGAGCTCTACGGCCTGCCGGGTACCCTCTCCGGGCTGGTCGCCGTGGGAGCGGTCTACTTCGTGATGAGCGCCCTGGTGAAGTGGCAGGGAGTGAACCTCATCAAACGGCTCTTTCCACCCGTGGTGATCGGCCCCGTGATCATGCTGATCGGTCTCTCGCTCGCCGGCACGGGTGTCAGCATGGCCTCTGAAGACTGGCTCCTGGCCATCATCGCACTGGTCACCGCCATCGTGGTGAGCATGTATGCCAAGGGACTGCTCAAGCTAATCCCCATCTTCGCCGGCATCATCGTAGGATTCGCCGTTGCGGCCATTCTGGGACGGGTCGACTTCTCCGGTGTGGCCGCAGCCCCATGGCTGGGACTGCCACAGTTCGTGAAGCCTGAG
>JAAZLV010000365.1 GCA_012799155.1 Bacteroidales bacterium
CTTTGCCCATGAATGGGTTGCAACAATCCGGCCCGTTTGAGGTACAACCATTAAGCGATATCCTTTATATGAAGAAATACTCTTTACTGCTGCTGGCATCCTTCACAGCTTTGCACATGATTGCACAAGTACCCGATGATCAACAGAACAAACGCTACTATGACATCAACAAAAATATAGACATCTTCAATTCCGTTCTTCGTGAACTGGATCTTTTCTATGTGGACAGTATCGAAGTGAACAATCTGGTGCAACGCACCATTCACAGCATGCTTACCCGGCTGGATCCTTACACCGAGTATTACGCAGAGGAAAACATGGGTGACCTGCAATTCCTGACCACAGGTGAGTATGCCGGCATCGGTGCCATCATCTCCTACCACAACGAAAGAGTGATCATCAACGAACCTTACGAAGGTCTCCCGGCCGACAAAGCAGGCCTTAAAGCGGGCGATGTCATTCTGGAGATCGACGGGGAAGATATGCGCAAATCGACCGTGAAGGAGGTGAGTGACAAACTGAAAGGTATTCCCGGCACCATGCTCAAGCTAACTTTTAACCGTCCTGGCGAGAAGAAGGAGCACACCCTTCACATTGAAAGGGAAAAGATAGAGATGGATCCCATCACCTATGCCGCGGTAACAGATGAGGGAATAGGTTACTTACATTTTGGCAGCTTCACCACTCGAAGTGCCGACAGGGTAAAGGAGACAGTAGTAGAATTGAAAGAGAAAGGAGCCTCCTCTTTAATTATGGACCTGCGCGGCAATGGTGGAGGTATTCTTGATGAAGCAGTCGAAGTTGTCAACCTCTTTGTACCAAAAGGAGAAGAAATTGTTTCCACCAAAGGGAAGTTGAAGCAGTGGGATCGCTCCTACTTCACACAGGAACAGCCCTTGGACGAGATTATACCCATCGTGGTACTGATTGATACCGGTTCGGCTTCAGCATCGGAGATCGTGGCGGGTGCCCTGCAGGACCTCGATCGTGCTGTGATTGTTGGCAATCGTTCCTTCGGCAAGGGACTGGTGCAGACACCACGTAACCTACCCTATGGGGGCAACATCAAGATTACCACATCGAAGTATTACATCCCCAGCGGTCGCTGTATTCAGGCACTCGATTACTCACACCGCAACCCTGATGGGAGTGTGGCACGTGTACCCGACTCGCTGACGAACATATATTACACCCGCAACGGTCGTGAGGTTCGCGATGGTGGTGGCATCACCCCCGATATCACCATCCCCCAGAAGAGTGGCGGCACAATTGCCTATTACCTGATGACCGAGAACATCATATTCGACTTCGTGACGGAATGGGTTCAAGAACACAAGGAAATTGCCGCTCCCCACCTTTTTCGATTGTCGGATAGCGATTACGACTCCTTTATCGACTTTGTGAAATCGAAGAACTTCACCTACGACCAATTCAGCGAACGCACACTACAACAGCTGAAAAGTCTGATGGAGTTCGAGGGATACATGGATGTGGCTGCCGATGAGTACAAGGCTCTGGAGGAAAAACTGAAGCCCAACCTCGACAGAGATCTGCTGCTCTTCAGGGATGATATCAGGAGCATGATCGAATCGGAAATTGTGCAACGCTATCATTACAAGAAAGGGGTTCTCAGGCATCAACTATCCGACGACAAGGTATATGATAAGGCCATTGAACTGCTATCCCAACCTGAAGTATACCGTTCTATCATCCAGCCCGATCGGCCTGTGAAGATTCCTCCTGCAGAGGAGATCAAGGAGAAAATCTCAGACCAGTATTCCTGACCTGATTGCTCCGAAGGAGGTGGTTGCAGGCTGCGATAATCGTTTTCATTCTATTTTGACACAGAAATATTCATGAAAACCAATCAATATGCGCACAACACTCTGTATCTTGCTGTTCCTGTTGCAGTTCACACAGTTGAAATCCCAGGAGAGAAGTGTGACACTTCTCTTTGCCGGAGATGCCATGCAACACCTTCCTCAGATCCATTCAGCCAGGGGTGAAGATGGTCTTTACCGGTACGATTCCTGTTTTTACCTGTTGAAAGAGAAGATCAGCAATGCCGATCTCGCGGGACTCAACTTTGAAACCACTCTGGGTGGCGAGCCTTACAGTGGCTATCCCCTCTTCAGCGCCCCAGATGCATTTGCCATAGCATTGCGTGATGCCGGCTTCGACATTTTCTTCCAGGCCAACAACCATGCCGTAGACCGAGGTCGCAAAGGGGTGGAACGAACAATTCAGGTGCTGGACTCCCTCGGCATCCGACATACAGGCACTTTTGAGGACCCTGAAAAACGATCACTCTACTATCCGCTGATGGTGATACAGAACGGAATCCGGATCGCCTTTCTCAACTACAGCTACAACACCAACGGGATCCCTGTGAAAGAGCCGAACGTGGTAAACATCATCGACACTATTCAGATCGTCCGTGATCTGAAGATGACAGCACTATACAAGCCCGATATCATCATTGCACAACTCCATTGGGGGGAGGAGTACCACACCAAACCCTCACAGCAGCAGAAAAGGATTGCCGAACTTCTCTTGCGACATGGTGTGCAGATCATCATAGGGCATCACCCGCATGTGGTGCAACCAATGAAGGTGGAGAAAGAGCTGGACAAGATTCAAAACGTGGTTTATTACTCACTCGGCAATTTCATCTCCAACCAGCAGCGTGA
>JAAZLV010000008.1 GCA_012799155.1 Bacteroidales bacterium
ATCGGATGAGAAACACTTTGTGCTTCACCTCCTCCACAAGGCGGGTGATAAGCAATTCAAAGAGCTCTATCTGCGGCAGATCACTCCCGAAAAATGAGGGTGGCTGGTTGATGATACATCGTCTGAAGAGTGAATGGTGTAGCAGTCTGTTTTTACGGGCGATGATGGCAAAGAGGGCGGCTACCGGTTTCTCGTCGTTGAAGGCTACCAGCATGAAGGGGGTGTATGCGGGTATGCAACTGTACCAGTCGAAAGCGTCGGGAGAGTGGAAGAAGTTAATATCTTCCATTGGCGGCAGCTCTTCTTTGTGATAGTATGTTTGGACGCTGAATGCCATGCAGATCGGGGGTGAATGATCACATTTTTTACAAATGTAGTAAAAAAAAGCAAATAGACAACCCCCAAGCGATTATCCTCCGGCTGTCAGTTTCTCCAGCACTTTGAAAACGATGGGGCAGGTCTCCGCGTTTTTCACCGAGAGACTGAAAATCTGGTAGAACTTTTTACGGTCGGTATGGGGATATTCGCGACATGCCCTGGGCCTGTTCTCATAGATGGCGCAATAGTTGTCATTGCTTAGAAAAGGGCAGGGCATGGTGCGGAACACCCGGTCGCCATCCTCATCGGTCCGGAGATAACGCTCAATGACCACCGAAGGTTTGATGCGCAGAGCCTTGCCCATGCGGTCCACATCTTCGGGAAGGATCATCGGCCCCAGTGAGCGGCAACAGTTTCCACAAGCCAGACAATCGGTCTCTTTCTCTGCTTCAAGGTGCAACTGCATTATCTCCCGATCCATTTTCATTAGACGGCGTTTGTTCTTCGCATACCATTTTTCCCATATCGGCTTTCTCAGTGCAACCTCTTTGGGCAGATTGTTGACATTCATTTTTTTTCTGCAAAAGTATATTCTTTTGTGCGCAATTAGACAGCTGATGCCGTTTTATTTTGTAAATTTGTGCAAGAAGCTGGACAATCCATCAGAGAGATCAATCAAACATTTAATAAATTATATGGCAAGTAAAATACTAGTAACAGGGGGTACAGGTTATATCGGTTCCCATACCGTTGTTGAACTGCAACAGGCAGGATACGAGGTGGTTATTGTAGACAACCTATCCAACTCAAATGCCGATGTAATTGAAGGTATTACACGCATTACCGGTATCCGTCCACACTTCGACAAGTTGGACTGTACCGATATGGAAGCGTTGAAGGCGCTTTTCAGGAAACACACCTTCGATGGTATCATCCATTTCGCTGCCAGCAAAGCGGTGGGAGAGTCGGTACAAAAGCCACTGTTATACTACCGAAACAACCTGGTCTCATTGGTCAACCTGCTTGAGTTGATGCCGGAACACAAGGTGAAGGGCATCGTATTCTCCTCTTCCTGTACCGTGTATGGTGAACCCGACACCAATCCCATAGATGAGGAGGCACCCATCAAACCGGCAGCATCACCCTACGGGAATACAAAACAGATCAATGAAGAGATCATTCAGGATTATGTCCACTCGGGAGCTCCAATCAAAAGTATTATCCTTCGTTATTTCAATCCAATAGGAGCCCATCCCTCTGCTGAAATCGGTGAACTGCCACTGGGAGTTCCACAGAACCTGGTACCCTACATTACCCAAACCGGTATTGGCATCCGGCAGCAACTAAGTGTATTCGGAAATGATTACAACACACCTGATGGTTCCTGTATCCGTGACTTCATCAATGTGGTGGATCTGGCCAAAGCGCACGTCAAAGCCATTGAGCGGATGTTAGAGGATCAGTCGGATGAACCTGTAGAGATATTCAATCTGGGTACCGGTACGGGACTGTCGGTATTGGAGCTGATAACCCTCTTTGAGAAGATCTCCGGAATGCCGCTCAACTACCAGATTGTGGGGCGACGTGAGGGAGATATTGAACAGATATGGGCGCAACCTGACAGAGCAAATGAGGTGCTGGGATGGAAGGCAGAGATGTCGGTAGAGGAGACCATGGCTTCTGCATGGCGTTGGCAGCAACGACTACGCGAGAAAGGAGTGATGTGAAAGCAATGCGATAGCAACCCAAACAAACAAAGGTCCGGACATCTGCTCCGGACCTTTGTTGTATAACAATTTCTGATGTTAACTCAGAAGTAATACTCAATCACAAGGTAATACTCTTCATCACCATTGTGCGTTCTTTCAATCTCAATCTTGTTCTCTCTGGCCAGCCATCCTATGGCAGTGTAAATCTCCTTCTCTGTCAATCTGGTAGCCTCTTGCAGGTCAGCGATGTTCCATTTCTGTTTGTTGTTTAACAGGTTCCATATAATACCTGCATTGGAACCAATCAGTTTCTTGTTCATGACGATAAGTCTTAATGGTGTGGTTATTGTTTGTTATACATGTTTGTTAGTGGGAATCATCTTCCTGCATTTTAGAAACAATTGATAACAGAAGTTTGTTCGCAGGGATCGAGGGAAATAGCAGTCACCTGATAAAGAGGATCAGGAAGAGGTAAGCTGCCGGAACAGCTACAAGTAGGCTGTCGATACGATCGAGAATGCCTCCATGGCCGGGAATCAGGGTACCGGCATCTTTTACTGAGCAGGTACGCTTGATCAGCGATTCAAAGAGATCGCCCACAGTTCCAAAAAGGGCAATAACCAGGGCTAATCCAATCCAATGGAGAGTTGATAATTCCGGAAAGAGTTGAGCGAAGATAAGTGATGAGAGCATTGTGAAGAGGATACCTGCTATAAAACCCTCAACAGATTTCTTGGGAGAGATATGTGGGATGAGCTTATGCTTGCCGATGAGAGACCCGATGAAATAGGCAGCGGTGTCATTCACCCAGATAAATACAAAGAGGGCCAGCAAGGGAGACCAACTGTAACCGATGCTTGTGATATCCTGTTGATAGGAATAGGAGAGCATCATCAACAGGCTCAGGGGCATGGTGATGTATATCTGACCGAAAACCGAATAGATGATGCCGTGCAGGATATCCTGACGCCTGATAAGGATGGCTGATGCAATAAGTATGAGCAGGTAAATCAATATGAATACCGGCAGTGCCACGAATGAGATCCTTTCAAGATAGAGGTATACCGAGACAAAGAGAATCAGCCCATGTGTGATGTTGAATATCTTACTGATGGCATGCGATGTGTCTTTTTCCACCATACGGTAGAATTCAAACAATCCCATGGCGAGAATGATTCCGAATACGGACAAAAAGAAGTAGCGCCCCCCCATGATTCCAACGAGTATCACCAGTATGTAGATGATACCTGCGCCGGCACGTGTCAGTAGGTTTTTCAGATTCAATTCGCTTTTTTTTATGAAGGGATAAAGATAGTTGTTTTCTGCTTATGAGTTAACTGTCATCTTACATCTCCAGCATTATTCTTGTTCAGCTTCCTCTGCGGAGGGTGATGCTGTCTCTTCCGTCACGAGGTTCTCCTCCTCTTCGAGGTCCACCCCGTTTTCAATTAGAATATTATACCAGGAGATGATCTTTTTCACATCAGATGCGTATACACTTTCACGGCTATAGTCAGGGAGTACTTCCTTCAAATAAGTGAATAGCTCGCTACCTGATGCCTTGGTGGCAACAGATGCCTTGCCGCCGTTTTCTTTTTCCTTCATCCGCTTCAACACGTCCCGTAGGGGGGTGTCCCCATCGTTGGTGTAGATGGAGACATCACTCAGCGCTACCACCTTCTCATGCACGTAGACGGGCATACGTTTGCCATCGCCAAGTGACTCAACGATGTTCAGATTCTTTCCAGTGGAGATGAGCTTATAGAGACCGGGACGCCCCGTAACAGATAATATCTTGGATAACATAATAGTGTAATTTGCGATTTTGTTATGTAATTGTTATTTCAAGGTGCAAAAGTACGTAGACTCTCCCATATTCGCAACTTTTCAGGAAAAATGTGATGTTTTTTAGACCAACAGATTGCACTACAGTAAAAAAAAGTTATTTTCGCATTTGTATTGACCCGTAAACAAAAAACAATGTACCGATTAATGACTGTTGTAACCCTGGCTACTACACTTTTTATATCCTGTAATGGGAATCGTTCTGATGCACGTAAATCAGATGATCAAACTGCTGTCGCCGATTCACTGGCAATGGGCAGCCACGACAAGCTTTATCTTGCAGTGGGGACATATACCTCAGAGGAGGGAAGCAGGGGGATCTATCTCTATCACTTTGACGCCCTCACCGGGAAGAGTGACTCGGTGAGCATGGTGGAGGTGACCAACCCCTCCTATCTCGCCTTCAGCCCCGATGAGCAAGTTCTTTATGCCGTTGGAGAGAACGGTGAGCAAGGTGCCGTACATGCATTCTCTTTTGACAAGGCTAAAGGAACACTGCAGAAGATCAATACGCAGGAAACGAAGGGTAGTGGACCCTGTTACGTCACCATTGATGCGAAGGGACGCAATCTTCACACTGCCAATTACGGTGGGGGTAGCATCTCCTCCTTTCAGGTGAATGATGATGGCAGCCTTTCGCCGCTGATTTCACTGATACAATTCAGCGGGTCCGGTCCCGACAGCTCACGACAGCAACAGCCTCACCTTCACAGTGTGGCTTACTCACCTGACGGGCTTTCGCTTTTTGCCGCCGACCTGGGGAGCGATAAGCTTTACCGGTTCAAGGTGCAGGAGACTCCCTTTCAGGGACAACCGGTGATACAAGAGAGCAGTATGACCGAAATAGAGACTCCCCCAGGTACCGGACCCCGTCACTTTGCCTTTCACCCCGATGGAGGCAGATACCTCTACCTGCTGGGTGAGTTGTCTGGTGAGGTAGTGGTCTATGACCATCACAACGGTGAGCTGACAGAGAAGCAGGCGATTAAAGCCGATACGGTAGGCGCACGCGGCAGTGCAGACATCCATGTGTCACCCGACGGTCGCTTTCTCTATGCTTCCAACCGTTTAGAGGCTGATGGCATTGCCATCTTCGCGATCGATCCCGATGAGGGTACGCTCACCAGGGTGGGGTATCAGCCCACTGGAAGTCATCCCCGTAATTTCGCAATCACCCCCAATGGAAAGTACCTGTTGGTTGCCAGCAGGGATGAAAACAGGATTCAGGTTTTCTCAGTGGATGAGGTCAGCGGCCTGCTCAATGACACAAAACAGGATATCCTGTTGAGCAAACCGGTTTGTCTGAAGTTTGCACAGAGCAATTGATACTTTGTCAATTAACTGCTCTCCAAAGATTGACTTTTCTCCTTAGAGATCACCCAGCAGGGCGATCTCTTCGTGTTTAAAGGGGGTGGCCTGGTATACGAAGTAGTTCAACCAGTTGATGTAGAGCAGGTTGGCGTGTGAACGCCACTGTACTAACGGCGGCTGATTCGGGTCGTTGTCTCTGTAATAGTTCAGAGGAATCTCCACGGAATCCATCCCTTTTTCCATATCCCGCTGGTACTCGTTGTGCAGGGTGAGGGGGGAATACTCCGAATGGCCTGTCACATAGAACTCACGACCTCCCCGTGAGGTGACAATATATACGCCGGCATCCTCCGATTCGGAGAGAATGGTGAGCTCCGGGCGCTGCCTGATCTCATCCCCCAGGATGGTGGTGTGGCGGCTGTGAGGTGCGTAGAATGTGTCGTCGAAGCCGCGAAATAGAGGGAACGCAGGATCGTTGAGCGTATGTCGGAATACACCGAACAGTTTTTTATCCAATGGATATTTGTTGATACCATAAAAATGGTGCAGTGCAGCCTGTGCTCCCCAACAGATGTAAAAGGTGGAGGTGACATGGGTGCGTGCCCAGTCGAAGATGCGGGTGATCTCATGCCAGTAGGTCACCTCCTTGAAAGGAATCATCTCTACCGGTGCCCCAGTGATGATCATGCCGTCGAAATATCGATCCTTCACTTTAGAGAAGGTGGTGTAGAAGGACATCAGATGCTCGATGGGAGTGTTCTTGGGGGTGTGAGAAGAGAGGCCAAGAAACTCAATCTCCACTTGCAAAGGGGAGTTGGAGAGCAGTCGGATCAGATCGGTCTCGGTGGTGATCTTGAGTGGCATCAGGTTCAGCACCAGTATTTTCAAGGGGCGGATATCCTGTGTGGATGCACGAAGATCATCCATTACAAAGATGTTCTCTTTTTTCAGTATCTCGACCGCCGGCAGTTTGTCGGGTAAATTGACAGGCATGATGCTATTGTTTGTTTATGAATAGGATTGTGAAAAACAATCGGTTGTTATTTCTTTTTTTTCTTTTTTTTCTTCTCTACACTCCAGCCAAACTTGCCGATTCTCTTTCCCAATCCGTAGTAATGACCATGGGAATAGGCAAGCAATCCGGCATTCTGCATGTCGAAGCGACCGGTGACCGGATCGAGGTACTGATCGTCGGCCTTTACGTTAACCACCTCCGAGATGAACAT
>JAAZLV010000366.1 GCA_012799155.1 Bacteroidales bacterium
ACGGCTCCTCGGTCATCACAACACCGTTGGCATACTTGAAGGTGAGGAATTGGGTTCCCTCGTAGCCGGCCGGGATGATCTCCACGGGTCCACTTTCGTCCATGCCCAGTCCCCATTGCGCGATGTCGAACATGTGGGCACCCCAGTCGGTGGTGAAGCCGCCGCCAATCTCCTTGTACCAGCGCCAGGCACCCCAGAACTGTTCATTCTGCTCGGGATCGAGCGAGATGGGCGGGTTGAGCTGTGCATTGTAGTGCAGGTACTCCGACGGTCCCAGCCACATGGGCCAGTTCAGGTCAGCAGGCACCGGCTCCTCGGGCAGGTCGTACGGTTTGGGAGGTGCTCCCACATAGGCGTTCACCCTTTCAATCTTACCGATACGTCCCTCCTGCACCATCTTCACCGCGTGCTGGAAGTTGGTGTCGGAGCGCTGCTGGCTTCCCACACCCAGGACCACACCGTTGTCGCGTACCGCCTGGCGGAGCAGCTGACCCTCCTTGATGGTGAAGGTGAGCGGTTTTTCCAGGTAGATGTGCTTCTTGGCGTTACAGGCATCGATCGCCATAAAGGCATGCCAGTGGTCGGGGCTGGCAATCACCACCACGTCGATGTCGTCGCGGGCGATCAGATCCTTGTAGTTCTCGTAGGTCTCCACGACAACCTCTTCGCCTGTTTCAGCGTAACGGGCGTTCACCCGCTTCATGAAACGCTCCCGCTTCACACCATAGACATCACTGCCGGCCACCACCTGCACTCCTTCAATGCCGAGATATCCGGTAAGCAGGTACATCGCTTGCTGACCCAGTCCGATAAACCCAAGGCGGAGGATACCGTCCCCGGCATCGCCGGCAGCTTTCTTGTTTTGGGTACAGGAGGCCAGGAACTGCGGAAACAGTGCCACACCGGCAGCACCCACGGCTGCCGTCTTGAAAAATTTTCTTCTTGTTAGTTGATTGCTCATGACTTTTGATATTGTTTTCAGGGATTAAACTTTACTCATTTATATTTGCAAATATAACCTTTTTTAAATCTATCAGCATTAAAAACGTGAAATTACTCTTCATACAGCCATAAAAAAAGACGGCCCGTGGGCCGTCTTTTTTGGTATGTTGCTACTATCTCAGCTTACAGGTTCGGGTTCACACTGCTCCACTGATCAACCGCAGGGATGATGCCCATGGCAATCACTTCGTCGCGCAGTTTCACCAGGTGGCCGTAGCTCTGCTTCAGCTCGGCAATCTCGGCGTCTGTACCCTTCACCTCACCGAAAGAAACACCGTTCTTGTCGAGTGTGGTTTCCATTGCCATCATGATGTGCCCGAACTCGGGGGTGTTCACGTAGCAGCCGGAAGGCCAGCGGAAGGCATCACCACCCATGGTGGCACGGATCATCTCCACAGAGGTGTATGCAGGGCTCTGGAAGGAAGAACGACCGCGCAGCTTGATGATGTTGGCACCACCCTTGGTGACACGCACCTTCAGGTCGGCCCACGCTTCGTTGGTCAGCTTTTCGGTGCCGATCAGTTCGGACAACGGTGTGCCATCTACTTTTGCGGTAGAGGCAAAAACTGCCATCTGTTCGCCATGGCCACCATAAGTGCGGGCACCGGTCACCTTGCTCTGCTCTACACCGAAGTTCTTAGCCAGTTCGCTCTGCAGACGGGTGCTGTCGAGAGCTGCCAGGGTAGTCACCTGTGACGGTTTCAGACCTGAATAGATCAACGCCACCAGCCCGGTGATGTCTGCCGGATTGAAGATGATGGTGAGGTGCTTCAGCTCGGG
>JAAZLV010000367.1 GCA_012799155.1 Bacteroidales bacterium
CCTGTCGGATTCCTGATGCTGATGCAAAGATAGGACATTCATCCCGAAAAACAAAGAATCGGGATGATTAAATGGCACCGGGTAACATGATCACAGTCGATCAATACGCCGTTATTCAGACAGCAGTTGCTCTGCTGCCAGCACCAGGAACATGTAGTGGGAAGAACCACCGCCCATCACATACTCCACCTGCTGCCAGAGGAAGGGGAACTCCAGCAGTTCGGGAAAGTCGGGACGGATTAACGCCGTACCGGAAACGACTCCTCCGGGAATATAGGACCAGTCCGCACGATTCAATCCATATCCCACCGTGGCCGACCGGGCACCCACGCCGGAGGCAAACGACGCAGTGTTGGAGCCGGGGTGACATCCCAGAATGAAGTTGAGGGCATTGAAGATGTACTCAGGACCGAAGATGTCGGGATAGGCGGTGTGCAGGAAGTAGTGGTTGTAGCCGAAACGCTGTATATCCCAGCCGGCACCCCAGATATTGGGCCGATAGGGAACACCGTAGGGTGTTTCTGCGCCCTGTTCTTCCAGCTGATCGCGAAAACCCAGCAGGGCATCGCGTACCGCTTTGGTGAAGCGGGCATCGTTCATCTTCTGCTCGGCACGACCCACGAACCAGCCCACACGTTCAATGTTATCCGCAATGAAATCACGTTCCTGCAGCAAGACATTCCTGTATTGCGCTTCGCCGGTTGTCAGGTAGAGTTCGGTTGCGGCATGCAGTTGCGATGCTTTCGATGGTGTCGTCGCAGGCGTCCTGTCGAACAGTTCGCGGGCAACCGCCAGAGCCTGGACGCTCAGCGTATCGTTAAAGCCATTCAACACACGTGAAGCTGCGGCCAGCTGAGCGGCAGTGGTCAACTCACGGGTGGCATTCTCCTCTGTGAAGACCCATCGATCGTCTCCGTTACCGGGATTGTTGTCGGTCATCGCACCCGCATCCCCCAGCATCACATACTGACGAAGGTCGTTGCAGATGATACCGCGATACAATCGGCCCAGGGCACGGTATCCACCCACCACGCTCAGTGCACCATGTTCAATCTGTTGCAGCATGTCAGGCTTTCCATCCGGCTGGTGAATCTCAACCACCCGCGAGGTCTGGTCGATGGCGGTGGCATCATAATCCTTGCCGAACGCTTCATAGGCCAATGCCAGGATATAGGTCTCACCCGCCTGGGATTCCACACGCAGGTCGAAGTCCCCCGCATCGTGCCAGCCGCCGACATTCAATCCCGCTACCGGGTCACCCGGGTTGAACCTCGTAAGGGTAGAGTGACCCTGCACATAGCCGTCGATGTGGTTGAAGTCGACGGGAGCCATCCGGGCGTCATCCATGTGACAGAAATCATGCCACACACGATATTTCTCATTCACCCGCATGTGGCACATCTGCACAGGCAGGAAATACTCCAGCACCGGCTGCCAGACGCCTCGTTCATAAACATCACCTGCTATGCGAAAAACCGAAGAACGTGAATCTCCGTAACCCACCTGATAAAGCCCCTCCTCTTTCACTTCCGAGAAATCTAACTTGAGGTAGTTGTAACGCAAAAATTTGCCCCACTCTGAGGCAGCTGCTGCCGCGATCTCCTGCCTGCCCTTCTCTGTGATCCGGTAGAGCACCGGCTGGAGGCGCTTCGTTTCCCTGTTGTCCAGCTCAATCACTGCAACCTTGGGCTGAGCGGGGTGGTACCCCACCTGCGAGGTCTGTATCACCGGCGGGTAGAGCCACTCATCCACCACGTTGGGTGTGATCACCCACTCAATGGCACCATCGGTCTTTCCGGCTGGCACTTCACTGCGGAGCACAAACCAACCGTTGTTGTGGTTCATGCGGCCATCGTACAGTTTCAGGTCTGTGCCCTTCGACTCGATGGTGAATCGGTTGTAGGGATCATCGGGGCGCACCGTGAATCGCTTTCCCACGGCGTAGGGCTCCGAGACAATATCATCGGCGATGATGGGACTGTAGCCTGTACCGCTCAGCTGCGCCACCGAAGCTTTTCCGCCGGGGTTGTAATCGCCCTGATGGGGATGGTTTGATGGTTCCTTCCGCGTGGGGCCATTTGGTTGCTGGGGGAAGAAGCCGCTCTGCCCATCCATGATCCATGGCTTCCCGAAGAGCGTGCCGGGAAAGAGCTCCAGGTTGAACCCTACCTTGCCGAGGAACTTCTCGGGAACAGGGCGATCCAAATCAACCGTAACGACAACAGCTGAGCCTTCACCGCGTACAGTCACCTTGTAGTGGAACATGAAATCGGGATATATCATCGGATTGAAGCCGGTCAAATGACGGGCAGAATCGGGAAAGATGAGGTAGGCGGTGATGCTGTTGGCATCGATATCGGCATCCCGCCTGATTTGTTTGGGAACCGGCTGCCATTGCCCAGGCGTTGGCTCCAGGCGAATATCACCGTTGGTCGCCACCCGGTTGCCATGCATGATGAGCGACACCCCACCCTGGTGTCCCTCGGGGTAGATATCGTCATAAGCCATCACCTCTACACCTCTGTTTTGGAAATATCCGGATCTTCCTAATTGAAACTCCTGTGCTCTCAAGGATGTGAAGATAATCAGACTGCAAAATCCCGACAAAAAGAAAATGGTTGCTTTGTTCATCGTGTTTCCCCTATTGAATTGGTACTAAAGTGTATTCATGAGTCAGCAGACCCGTTTACAAAG
>JAAZLV010000056.1 GCA_012799155.1 Bacteroidales bacterium
GTGGTATAATCCATGGCCCCATTGTCGGTGAGTGTCTTCACCAGTGAGGCTACTGTTGAACCCTTCTGACCGATAGCTACATAGATACAATAGACCGGATCTCCCTCCTCGTAATTTTTACGTTGGTTCAGAATGGTGTCAATGGCGATACTCGACTTGCCGGTTTGCCTATCCCCGATGATCAGCTCCCGCTGACCCCGCCCGATGGGTATCATCGCATCTACCGCTTTGATGCCTGTTTGCAGTGGCTTGTTCACTGGTTGTCGAAAGATGACACCAGGAGCTTTCCTTTCCAGCGGCATCTCTAATAGCTCACCCTTCACGGCTCCTTTACCGTCAATTGGTTTACCTGTTGGTGAGATCACCCTTCCCAGCATTCCTTCACCCACACGGATGGAGGCGACGTGACCGGTTCGCTTCACGATGTAACCTTCTTTCACCTCGCTGGTGGCACCCAGTAGGATAGCTCCCACATTGTCCTCTTCCAGGTTCATGACGATTGCCTGCATGCCGTTGTCGAATTGCAACAGTTCATTAGACTCTGCATTGCGAAGCCCAAAGATGCGAACCACGCCATCACTCACGCTGATTACCTGTCCTGTCTCGTCATACTTGATGTCGGTGTCGAGACCCTCCAGCTGCATGCGTAAAATATCAGACACCTCACTTATTTTGATTCCGTTGTTTGCCATGATTACTTCATTTTTTTATCTTGTTTCAATGGCCGCATCCAGGATCCTTAAACGGTTGCGAATGCGGGATAGTTCGCCTGCCACGCTTGCATCCCAGCGGTCGTCGTCGAGGTAAAGGATGAAACCTCCGATAATGGAGGGATCGACAACCGGCTCCACCTCCAGCCTGCCACCCACAATCTTACTGATACGTTCAATAAACCGCTTCTCTGTTTTCTCATCGATCGGCAATGCCGTGATAAGCCTGCCGTACTGGATCGCAAAACGTTCACGGTAGAGCTCTGCATATCGCAAAGCAATATAGTGAATCAATTCCTCCCGCTCATTTTCAAAGATAAGCCGTATCATTCGTTCCAGCGAGAGAGGTAACTCTCCCCCTCCACAGGCAGTTTGCAGGAGTGAAATCTTTTGCTTTTTCGTGTTCATCGTTCCTGTAAGTGCACGACGCAATGAGGGCTGTTGGGTGAACATGGCAGCCAGGGTCTGCATCCTTTCATAGACCTCCTGCTGCTCTCGTGATTCGATGGAATATTCCAACAGCGCTTTGGCGTAACGGGTGGAGATGAGTCCAGTGTTCATTGTCGTCAGGATTTAGAAATGACAACTTCGTCAAGTAGGCGGTCGATCATTTTCATTTGCTCCTGCTCATCTGACAGCTTTTCCCTGAGAATCCGTTCTGTCAATTGCACCGAGAGGGCAGTGACCTCAGCCCTGATGGTGCGCAGTGCTTCCTCCTTCTCCGCTTCAATCTTCTTGCGAGCAGAGTTCAGCATCTTTTCCGATTCAGCTGCTGCTATGGTACGGGCTTCTTCAATAAGCTGTTCTTTGAGCCGGGTGGTCTCCATGAGGATGGCATGCTGATCACGGCGTGTATCAGCAAGCATTCGCTCACCAGTTTGCACTAATTTACCCAGTTCCTCCTGGGCTTCATGTGCTGCAACTAACGACGCTTCGATGTAGTTCTTCCTCTTCTCAACAGCCTTCAGAATTACCGGAAACCCATACCTGGCCAGTATCAGAAGTACGATTCCGAATGAGATCATCATCCAGAAGAGCAGTCCCGGTTCGGGTGTCAATAACGACATAAAGCAGTTCGTTTAA
>JAAZLV010000368.1 GCA_012799155.1 Bacteroidales bacterium
CTGTGCGGCCGAAGGGACTCGAACCCCCACGCCTCTCGGCACCAGATCCTAAGTCTGGCGCGGCTACCAATTACGCCACGGCCGCAAATGGAACTGCAAAGATACGATTATTTATGAAATGGCAGATTCAGTTGCTCAATTTTTTCACCAGCGAATCTATTACCTCCGGGAAATGGGCATACTCCAGCTCATGCACCTTGCGGGCTACTTCAACTGGAGTATCACCCGGCAACAGTTCACACCGGGCCTGAAAGATAATATCCCCCTCATCATAATGCTCGTTCACGTAATGGATTGTGATGCCTGATTCCTTTTCGCCCGCTTCAACCACCGCACGATGTACACGGTCACCGTACATCCCCTTGCCACCATAGAGAGGGAGCAACGCCGGATGGATGTTGATGATGCGTCTGGGATAGGCATCGAGCAGGGGCTGCGACACCTTCAGCAGAAACCCTGCCAGGACAATGAAGTCTATCTGATACTGCCTTAATATATCCAGCACCTCAAGTCCCTTATCAAAAGCATCTTTGCTAAATGTTACAGAGGGGATCCCCAGTCTTTTGGCGCGCGCATGCACAGGGGCATCTGCCTTGTTGGAGAGAATCAAAGCGATTTTCACGTCGTCACGCTGGTGAAAGTAGCGGGCAATCTGCTCAGCATTGCTGCCACTACCCGAGGCAAAAAGGGCCAGTAATACCATAAAATGAGGTGGTTTATTGCACAAAGATGGTTTATTTGTGCATTTTTTTTGAATTTAATCGACAATTGTTTGCACAATTAGAGAAAAAATGCGTTACTTTGCAAGCGCAAATGTAAGAATAATATTTTATTTATTAATTAATATCGAAAGTTATGTCTGAAGTAGCACAAAGAGTGAAATCGATCATTGTTGACAAACTGGGTGTAGAAGAATCTGAAGTTACAGAAACTGCCAGCTTCACCAATGACTTGGGCGCTGATTCTCTCGACACTGTAGAGTTGATCATGGAATTCGAGAAGGAGTTCAACATCTCCATCCCGGATGATCAGGCAGAAAAAATCTCTTCTGTGGGAGATGCTGTTGCCTACGTAGAACAACACGCAAAATAATCCATCCCTACATGGAGTTAAAGAGAGTTGTAGTAACAGGCCTGGGAGCGATTACACCGCTGGGGAATGACGTTCAGACCACTTGGGAGAACGCCCTGGCAGGTAAGAGCGGTGCCGGGCCTATTACTCATTTCGATGCATCCCTTTTCAAGACGCAGTTTGCCTGCGAAGTAAAGGATTTCAACCCGGCTGATCACTTTGACCGCAAAGAGATCAGAAAGTACGACCGTTATTCACAATTGGCCATCAAGGCTGCCAAGGATGCAATGGAAGACTCCGGACTGGACTTGGAGAAGGAGAACCTGGATCGCATCGGAGTGATTTTTTCTGCCGGGATTGGTGGCATCAAGACGTTTGAAGATGAGGTGAGCGAATATTTTATCAACAAGGAGAAAGGGCCCAAGTTTAATCCCTTTTTCATTCCGAAAATGATAGCGGATATCGCCGCAGGGCATATCTCTATGATTTATGGACTGAGAGGACCCAACTACGCGACCGTTTCAGCTTGTGCCTCTTCCACCAACGCTATCGTAGACGCCTTCAACCTGATACGCCTCGGGAAAGTAAACGCCATTGTCACCGGTGGTGCTGAAGCAACCATAAGCCCCTCGGCCGTTGGTGGGTTTAACGCCATGCATGCGCTCTCCACCCGTAATGATGATCCCCAAGCAGCTTCACGTCCATTTAGCGCTAGTCGCGACGGTTTCGTGATCGGAGAAGGGGGCACTGCACTCATCCTGGAGGAACTGCAGCACGCCATAGCGCGGGGTGCCACCATCTACGCGGAAGTAGCAGGCGGCGGTATGTCGGCTGATGCCTACCATCTCACCGCCTCCCATCCTGAGGGACTGGGTGCGAAACTGGTGATGCGCAACGCACTGGAGGATGCAGAGATGACTCCCGACCAGATCGACTACATCAATGTACACGGAACATCCACACCAGTGGGTGACATCTCTGAATCAAGAGCGATTCTAGATGTTTTCGGTGAGCACAGCTACAAGCTGAACATCAGCTCCACCAAATCGATGACCGGCCACCTGCTTGGTGGTGCAGGTGCACTGGAGGCAATGCTCACCATCCTGGCCATTCGTGACCAGGTGGTCCCCCCCACTATCAACTTCACCGAGGGGGACGAGGATCCTGACATTGATTACCGGTTAAATTTCACTTTCAACAAAGCTCAAAAAAGGGAGATAAGAGCTGCGTTATCGAACACTTTTGGCTTTGGGGGACACAACGCAAGTGTAATTCTCAAGCAATACAACAAGTAGTGTGTTAAGAAGATTTGTCAAAAGAGTAAAGGCTCTCCCGCACAAGGGAAAAGAGCCTTATCTTTCATTCTATAAGGTTCTGGGATTCTATCCCGACTGGATTGATCTCTACCGGGAAGCCATGACACACCGCTCCTCATCCATCCGCTCCAAGAAAGGAAAATGGGTGAACAATGAGCGGCTTGAATTCCTGGGCGATGCCATCCTTGATGCCATCGTTGCCGACATCCTTTACAAGCAGTTTGACCATAAAAAAGAGGGATTCCTCACCAGCACCCGCTCTCGCATCGTACAGCGGGAGACCCTGAACAAGATCGCCATCGAGCTGGGCCTAGACAAACTGATTGTCTCCTCCACCCGCAATCTTGCCCACAACACCAATATCTACGGTGATGCGCTGGAAGCTCTCATCGGAGCTATCTATCTTGATCAGGGCTATCGTGTGGCAAAGCACTTTGTCTACGAGACGCTGATCAAGCAGCACATCAACATGGACAAGGTGCTCAAGAGCGAGGTGGACTTTAAGTCGCGGCTCATTGAGTGGGGACAGAAGAACAAGGTAGAGGTGTCGTTCGAGGTCACAGAATCATCGTACGATGGGCAGAACAACCCGGTATTTTTCTCATGTGCCCGGGTTGCCGGCGTAGAAGTAGGTTCCGGAAAGGGTTATTCGAAGAAGGAGTCACACCAGATGGCTGCCAAGATTGCCATCAAGAAACTGCGGGAAAGTAACGAACTGCAGGAAGTGTTACTGAAAGAAACTGAATCAGAGTCACCAGGTGGCTCTGACAAGAAGGATGAGGAGAACAACACAACTCACTGATAAAAACGAAGGCACCTTGCGGTGCCTTTTCTATTGTTACCATATCCCGAAGGATATACCCATCCTTTTACCCTGCACCACGAGATCGGTGTCTGGTGTCACCAGGCTCAGTTTTCCTGCCACCTCCTCAAGCGGCACATCGGAGATCCGGTTACCCAGCTTGGCCACCATCCGTCCAAAGCGCCCCTCATGAATCAGATGGGCGGCATGACCTCCCAGCAGGGTACCCAGGTTACGATCGTAAGGTGAAGGCGACCCACCCCGTTGAATATAACCCAATACGGTCTCTCTGGTTTCAAACCCAGTCTGTTCCTGTATCTCCCGGGCAAAGTAAAAACCAGGCTTCTCGTTGGAAGGCACTTCAATGCCTTCAGCTACTGCCACGATGGAGTATGCTTTCCCCATCTCCATACGTTTTTTGATCTTGTCTA
>JAAZLV010000057.1 GCA_012799155.1 Bacteroidales bacterium
AAAATATTGTCCGCACTGTGGCTATGGAGAGCACAGATGGCCTGAGCCGGGGACTCACCGTAAAAGCACTCGGTCGTCCCATCAGTGTACCGGTAGGCGAACAGATCAAAGGGAGACTGCTAAACGTTGTAGGTCGCCCCATCGATGGTTTGCAGAAACTGAACAGGGATCAGCAATACCCCATTCACCGCGAAGCGCCCAAGTTCGAAGATCTCACCACCTCAGAGGAGGTGCTATTTACCGGTATCAAGGTGATAGACCTACTACAGCCCTACCTGAAGGGAGGGAAGATCGGACTATTTGGTGGTGCCGGTGTGGGAAAGACGGTAATTATCATGGAGCTGATCAACAACATTGCCAAGGGACACAACGGCTACTCGGTCTTTGCCGGTGTAGGGGAACGTACCCGTGAGGGGAATGACCTGCTGCGCGAAATGATCGAGTCAGGCGTAATCAAATATGGAAAGGCATTCAAGAGTGGAATGGACGAAGGGAAATGGGACCTGAGCACGATCGATTACGAGAAGTTGAAATCATCACAGACTACACTGGTATTTGGACAGATGAACGAGCCACCGGGAGCCCGCGCATCAGTCGCCCTTACTGGCCTGGCAGTGGCAGAATCGTTTCGTGATAAAGGTGGCGAGGGTAGTGATGTTCTGCTCTTCATCGACAACATCTTCCGTTTCGTGCAGGCTGGATCGGAGGTATCGGCACTTCTGGGGCGTATGCCTTCGGCAGTAGGCTACCAGCCCACGCTTGCCTCCGAGATGGGAACCCTGCAAGAACGAATTGCCTCCACCAAACATGGATCGATCACATCAGTACAGGCAGTTTACGTACCGGCCGACGACCTCACCGACCCTGCACCTGCCACCACATTCAGCTATCTTGATGCCTCGACGGTGCTCAGCCGAAAAATTGCCTCCCTTGGAATCTACCCGGCGGTGGATCCACTCGAGTCTTCTTCACGAATCCTCGACCCCGCCATTGTGGGAGAGGAACACTACAACACGGCAATGGAAGTGAAGCAGATCCTGCAACGTTACAAGGAACTACAGGATATCATTTCCATTTTGGGAATGGATGAGCTCTCTGACGAGGACCGCCTCACGGTGAACCGTGCCCGCAAAGTACAACGGTTTCTCTCACAGCCATTCTTCATGGCAGAACAATATACCGGACAACCGGGAGTGATGGTCTCCATTGCTGATACCATTCGAGGATTCAGGATGATCATGGAGGGAGAGATGGACCAGTATCCAGAGACGGCCTTCATGAGTGTGGGTACCATTGAGGAAGCAATTGAGAAGGGTAAGGCACTTATGGAACTAACTGATACAACCCCATGACACTGGATATACTCTCACCCGAGAAAAACCATCTGTGGGAGAATGTGCAATCGATCACTCTCCCCGGCACCATGGGATCCTTTCAGGTGTTGAAGAACCATGCACCATTGATTTCTTCACTCCGTAAGGGTACCATCCTATTTGAAACAGAGGGGCATCTGCTGTCGATTGAAGTAGCAGAAGGGTTTGTTGAGGTGCTCAACAACAGGATTACAGTCTGCATTGACTCAGTGATCAAAGAAACAAATAAGAAATGAAAAAACTGATCATCAATTTTCTTATATTCCATACCGTGGTGATGGCCGTCACCGGTGTGGGAATCTGGTTGTTGTTGGAAGCCTTCTTCCCGACATTACTGGTAAAAGGTTTTTATATCATTCCTCTCTTCTTTTATCTGCTAGGGATTCTCTTCATCACCCAGTTCCGCCTTTCAGCCATCACCCATCCCATGAAGATGGTAAACCTATATATGCTGTTGAAGATGATCAAGGTGTTCGTCTCCTTCATCACCATCCTTATCTACTGGTACATTCACAAGGCCGGTATCCGCAGCTTTGCCATTGTCTTCATCATCTTTTATCTGATTGATCTGGTATGGGAGACCTATATCTACCTACGGATGGAGAAGTACATTAAAAACCAGTCAGACCACAATAAACCACCCAAGGAGCCGATAGAACTATGAGACAGCGTCTAACACTCACATTGCTGATTTTCATCACCTTGATATTCCCCAGCCTGTCATCTGCCTCTCCTCAGACAGGAGAAGATACAGCCAGTGGCGAGGAACTCAATGTGAAGGAGATGATTCTGCACCACCTGGCAGACAGTTATGAGTGGCATATCACAGGCAACGGCGAGAGGGATCTATCCATTCCCCTGCCTGTGATTCTTCGCAGCAGTCAGAGTGGTTGGCATCTTTTTCTCTCCTCTCGTTTGCATCATGGTGAAGTCAGTTATCGTGGATTCAGCATTGCCAGTGAGGGTAAGTATGCAGGCAAAATCGTAGAGACGCTACCCGGCGGTGAAATCGCACGTCCCCTTGACCTCTCACTCACCAAGAATGCTGCCTCGCTACTCTTTAGTTCATTGTTGCTGATCCTGCTGGTCCTCTCTGCGGCACGTAGTGTAGGTCGCGATCCGCTGAAACCAAAGAAGGGGCTTGGCGGACTGATGGAAATGGCGGTGGTGATGATCGAGGATGAGGTGATTAAACCGGCCATAGGTAAGGATTATGCACGTTATTCTCCCTATCTGCTCACGCTCTTCTTCTTCATCCTGATCAACAACCTGATGGGTCTAATCCCGCTCATACCGGGAGGGGCCAACGTGACCGGCAACATTGCCGTCACCTTGGTTATGGCTGTTGTTACCTTCTTGGTGGTCAACTTCACCGGAACGAAAGAGTATTATCGGGAGATTTTTTGGCCAGATGTACCGGTATGGCTGAAGGTTCCCTTTCCACTGATGCCAATCATCGAAGTGGTAGGCCTTTTTACAAAGCCATTTGCATTGATGATTCGTCTCTTTGCCAATATCATGGCAGGGCATGCCATAGTGCTGGGTCTCACCTCCCTGATTTTCATATCGGTAAGCCTGGGTGCGACCATCAACGCTTCCATGACAGCCGCATCGGTGCTGTTCACCATATTCATCAATTTTGTGGAGCTACTGGTGGCCTTTATCCAGGCATATGTCTTTACGCTGCTGTCGGCTGTCTTCATTGGGCTGGCACGGGTGGAATCCCACACTTCTTCAGAAGGCAGTGTTCACCCCCCTGCTGATTACCGGGATCAGAGATAAGAACAATAACATTACAAACAGATAACAACCAATAAACAATTAAACAAATCGTATGGAACTTTTATCAGTGATGCTACAAATACAGCATGAAGCGTTGAGCACTTTGGGATTGGCAGTAGCCATTGGGATAGCCGTTTCTGCAGCGGCCTTCGGTATTGGCAAGATTGGACAGTCGGCTCTCGAGGGCATCGCCCGCCAGCCGGAGTCGGCTTCTGATATCCGCACCACCATGATCATCTCGGCAGCCCTTATAGAGGGAGTTGCCCTGTTTGCCATAGTAGTGTGTGGTTTCATCCTTTCTTAAACGAACTGCTTTATGTCGTTATTGACACCCGAACCGGGACTGCTCTTCTGGATGATGATCTCATTCGGAATCGTACTTCTGATACTGGCCAGGTATGGGTTTCCGGTAATACTGAAGGCTGTTGAGAAGAGGAAGAACTACATCGAAGCGTCGTTAGTTGCAGCACATGAAGCCCAGGAGGAACTGGGTAAATTAGTGCAAACTGGCGAGCGAATGCTTGCTGATACACGCCGTGATCAGCATGCCATCCTCATGGAAACCACCCGGCTCAAGGAACAGCTTATT
>JAAZLV010000058.1 GCA_012799155.1 Bacteroidales bacterium
ATGGATGGCCTGTCGCGGGAGACAATTTCAAGGATGGAACCTATAAAATTGAATCTGAAAGAAGAGGCTATTCGCTTGAACTGGCAGTAGATTTCATTCGGATGCCCGGCAGAATACGCCGGTTCAACCAGGACGAGGAGGAACCGATCAATCCGATACCGGCACAGCAGTTGTCAGATGTCATCGACAGCTGGCCTGCCGGCAACATTGATGTAAGAATTGGTGATTACATGGTACGCCCTCATCAACGCTGGACCATCACGGCAGTGCCAGAGGCAGGAGGTTATCTGGGCGGCCCCTATTTCAAAATCACCATTGCCGATACTGAAAGAGCGCTGGCAGCCACTGCCGATGCAGAAGTAACCACTGTCCCGACATTTACCGGTGCTGCGGAACAACTTTGGCGAATCGATCAGTTAACAGATGGCACTTATCGCATCATGCCAAAATTGGTTCCCGATTCCAACGAGCAGTTGGTGCTGGTTTCATCGGGTGACAGTACCCCCACACTGGCAAAATTTGACATGAAGAGCGACAATTCTAAATGGAATTTTAAAACACACTAATATTATTTATTTTCGAATCCAAACATTGATTTCTAATGAACAGCGATATGTTACAAATTACAAAAAAACTAGCCCTGTCCGCTTTCGCGCTCCTCATTTTCGCAGGATGCACACAGAAGGATGAACAGAACACTTTCCAAAACGACGGCAATCCGCTCATAAAAAACAAGTTCACAGCCGATCCCGCACCGTTGGTGCATGATGGCACTCTCTACCTCTATGTGGGGCATGATGAGTACTATGAAGGTCAGGACACTGCATCGGGAGGCAAGGAATTCAACATCACTGAATGGCTCTGCTATTCCACAGAAGACATGCAGAAATGGACCGACCACGGAACCGTACTGAAGCCCACCGATTTTGAATGGGGTGTGGGTGAAGCCTGGGCCTCACAGGTAATTGAGCATGAGGGGAAATTTTACTATTATACAACTGTTCAAGCAGGTGAGCCCTACAATAGCAAAGTGATTGGTGTAGCGGTCAGTGACAGCCCGACAGGTCCTTTTACCGATGCAATCGGGAAACCGCTGATTACTGACGAGATGACCTCCAATGGTGCCAGAGGTTGGTGGAACGATATCGATCCCACTTTCATCATGGATGAGGAGGGGCAGGCATGGCTCAGTTGGGGCAACGGGACCTGCTTCCTGGCACGTTTAAAACCAAATCTGATAGAACTGGACGGTGAGATTGAAACTGTCGATCTCCCTCTTTTCGTGGAAGGTCCCTGGCTACATCAGCGAGGCGACCTCTATTACCTAACCTATGCCTCCATGGGTGAGGGACGCGAAACCATCTCCTATGCCACAGCCCCTTCCATGGAGGGACCCTGGACACCCCAGGGTGAGTTGACCGGCATGGCGGAGAACAGCTTCACCATCCATCCGGGAATAGTTGAGTTCAACGGGAGTTGGTATCTCTTTTACCACAACGCAACCCTCACACTCGATGGCATTGAAGGAGCCATAGGACGACGCAGTGTCTGTGTGGAAGAGCTCCACTACAATCCCGACGGCACCATGCAGTTTGTAGAACAAACAACAGAGGGAGTTGCCTCACGATAAGTACAGCCATTAAAGGTTCAAAAATGGAGAAATATCATCAGGGATTGTATTTCCCAATGATGTTAAGTTGATCACCGGTGAGATCCACCTCCAGAAGCATTGGTCTTCGGGGGCCTGGATTCTCATCGAGTGGTTGATAATGCAATGATAACAACTCCTTACCTTCAAAAGTGGTGAAGAGCATCCCATGTCCTGAATTTTCAGCAACAAGCGATTTCTCCTGCTGCTCCCAAGGACCTTCCAGCCGCCCCGTCAGTGAATAAGCCACACCCTGTGCATATCTTTTGTCGCCCCAGCTGGACCAAAGCATACCCAATCTCCCACTTCCTGTCTTGAAAAGAAAGGGGCCATCCGAGACATAACCATTGAGCGACATTCCGAAGGTTAGTTCACCGATCAACTGCATATCACGTGACCAGGGGGCATCTTTGCCCGTGAATAGTGTAGCGGCTTCTCCCCCAGTACGGGAAAGATCGTCTGTCAGTTTTATTTTCCTAATCTCTCCGTTTTCAAGTTGCATCCAATCGTGATTGAAAACCAGGTAGGGAACTCCCTCCTCTTCGAAAAGGGTACCATCTAGAGTAGACCACTGCTCCGGCAAATAGGGAATGTTCGTGACGGGACGATAAGGACCCTCTGCATGATCGGCCATTAAAATATGAATGCTGCGACGCAACACGTCACAGCGTTCGGGAACTGAATCGACAACAATATCGGTATTGGTAAATGTTGCAATACAGTAATATTTCCCTTTGTAGTAATGCAGTTCAGGAGACCAGATCATGGGATCGGAGCCCATCCACGAAGTGGTGTCTACTTCGATATAACTAAAGGGACCTTTCCAGCTCTTCAGATCTTGGCTTTTCCACATTGTTCCTCCTGATCCAGTAAGGTAGTAGGTGTGTGAGGCTTTATCAGCAAGGATAAAGGGATCACTTGCTATCAATGAGTCAAATGGAATGCTGCGCAATTCACCCCATCTTAAATCCTGCAACAGGGTATATCGGTTCAACTCTTCACCATTGTTATCGGAAAATTTACACCCTCCTAAAAACATTAAAAGAGACAAAAGTGAAATAGTCGCAAGTATCATGCTCCTAAACCTCCACTTTTCACTTTCTGACTTACGGCAGAATAAAAATCCTTGATCCATTCTATCCATCACACTTTACTTTATTCTATCACAAACATAACCGGTTTTGACTGAAAAGAAGAGACCAAACTATTCTATTAAGAGGATAAATTAACACGCTTGAAAAAAAAGGAGCACAATGGATGTGATGAAATAGGTTC
>JAAZLV010000059.1 GCA_012799155.1 Bacteroidales bacterium
CGTGAGCAGCAGGTCGGCACCCCCATCCGCCATGTATGGGATGCCGTCGGGGCGGTGGTGAAGCACTATCAGCGGCCGCTCCGGTTCTATCTCCAGGCTTTGCATCACGCTCTTCACAGTGGTGCTGTCGTTGGTTGCATGGATGTCGAACGAGTCGCTGTCCGCCAGCATGTTGTTGAGGCCCACTATCTGCAGCTCCCCGTGGTGCGCTACCCTGTTCATCAGCAGTGTGACGCCACTTTTCTCCGTGCGGTGAAGCACCTGTTTCAGTCCCACCTGTTCGTCGTGGTTGCCGAACACGAAGAAATGGGGCACGCTAATCGTCCGAAAAGCGTCCAGCACATCTTCATTTCCGTTGAAGTGTGTCTTGCTGTCGAACAGGTCGCCGGTGTTAAAGATGATCTCTGGCTGCAGCTCCCTTGTGATGCGTACGATCCGCTCCAGCTCCTTCTTGCCGCGCGAGTTGCCCAGGTGGATGTCTGTCAGGTGCACCGCACGGATCTCCTCGGTGAGTCCCCTGATGGGGATGGTCACCTCCTTCACCCTGAAGTGATAGGCGTTCCAAACGCCGTAGCCGGTGAGCAGTGTCGTCAGTCCCACCGTGAGCCAACCCCGCAGGGCGGGGGAGGGTTTTAAGAAAAGGTGCAACAGGTCGGTCACGGCGAGCGACAGCAGCAGGAGGATGAAGGCCCCCAGCAGGATGGAACCCACCAGCGACCATGCCGTCACGAACGGGTTGGTGAGCTCGCTGAAGGCGATAGATCCCACAAAAGCGAATACCAGGCCCAGTGAGAAGATCCAGATCCACCCCTTCATGCCGGGAGCCGGGAAGAAGAGGGAAAACCGTCTGGAGAGGTAGTAGATCGCCGCGGCTACGAGGCCCAGCGTGATTGCCATGAAGAGGATGGGGGTGAATTGTTTCATAAATCGATTAACAACCGAGGGGCGGTCAATGTTTAGGAAAATCAATGCCTGAAATCAAACAAACCTGTTGCAATTTTTGTATCTTTGTATTCTGGCTGTAATGTAAAACACTACCATCAAAAATCAATTGTCCGGCAGGCAACCGGGATGATATTTCGTGCAAAAGAAGGAATTGATAAAAAAGCCCCACACAATGAAAAAAAATATCCTACTCCTTGCACTCTTCTTTTTCCTGTTTCAGCAGTGCGACAGTAAGCCTTTGATACCGGCAGAAGAGGAGAAACCGACTGAAAACGTGATACCCGATGATTCTGAAGAACCCGGCGATACCGATGAATCTGACGATACGGGTGATGCTGAAGAGCCGGAGGTGCCGGGAGTCTGGGAAAGTGCGGCTGAGATCAACGCCCGCCTGGGTAGGGGGATCAACATAGGCAACACCTACGAGGCGGAACAATCGTGGCAGTCGCCTTTCGATCCTGCCGACCTGAAACGGATCGCCGACCTGGGGTTCACCCACGTGCGCCTTCCCATCCGCTGGGAACGGGGCGACCGCAGCCTGGCAACGTCTCCCTACACCATTACTCCAGCCTTTTTGCAGGTCATACAGGCAGCCGTCGATGAAGCACTGAAGCAGAAGCTGCACATCATCCTCAACATGCACCACCACGATGCGCTAATGGCCAATCCCACAGCCGAGAAGGCGCGTTTTCTCTCGCAGTGGGAGCAGATCGCCGACCACTTCAAGGCATACCCCGACAGCCTCCTGTTCGAGATCCTGAATGAACCGCACGACCAGCTCATACCCACCTTATGGAACGGTTACCTCTCCGAAGCGCTGCAGGTGATCCGCACTACTAATCCCAAGCGCTGCGTGCTGATCGGCACGGCGGAGTGGGGTGGTGTAGGCGGTCTACCGTCACTGCAGTTTCCCGATGATCCGCAGCTGATCCTCACCCTGCATTACTACAACCCGCACACGTTCACCCACCAGGGTGCAAGCTGGTCGGAGGGCTCCGATGCCTGGCTGGGCACCCAATGGCACGACACCCAGTTCGAACGGCAGGCGGTGGAGCAGGATTTCAAGGCAGCCCTCCGGCTCTCCGTAGAGAAACAGCTCCCCATTCACATCGGTGAGTTCGGAGCCTACTCGCGTGCCGACCTCGACTCGCGGGTCCGCTGGACCCGCTTCCTGGCCCGCTGGTTTGAGCAGCAGGGCTTCAGCTGGGCCTACTGGGAATGGAATTCCGGCTTCGGAATCTACAACCCGCAGAGCGGACAGTATGAAGAGCGACTGGTGAATGCGCTCACCAGCGATCCCATGACCGAACCTTATGAACCCGATTATGTGAACCTCTACAGCAGCAATTTTGCCAACGGGCAGAGCGATGGTTGGACCCTCACCAACAACGATGCCTCGGCTGCGTCCACCATGGCCGTGGCGGACAACCGGGTGACCGTCACCGTCACCAAGCCGGGAACAGTCAATTGGCACATCCAGCTCATCAAAGCAGGCATGAGCATTGAAAAGGGAAAAACCTACCGCGTTGCATTCAACGCCTCCTCGCCCGACAGCGACGAGCGGCGCATCACGGTCGATGTCTCGCGGAACTCCGATCCCTGGACAGGCTACGGCAGCCAGTCGGTCACAATCGACAAGAACCATTCCCCCTACAATCTACTCTTCACCTCCGCCCACACCGACTCGCAGGCACGCATCGTTTTCTCGCTCGGCAACGCCGGCAACACCCGTGTGGTGCTGTCAGACATCAAGCTGATGGAGGTGCAATTTGAATAAAGAAACGATTCGATGAAACATCTTTTTTACCTTTTGTTGATCACTCTGGTTTTAATCACCTGTCACAGATGTACAGGTGGATCGAATTCACAATATGATTACAGCGTCAGGGTAGTGGGTGTTTCTGATGGTGATACCTTCACCGGTTTGACTGATAACAACGAAGAAATTCGTTTCCGGATATACGGTATCGATGCCCCCGAGAGAGCACAACCCTTCAGTCAGAAATCGAGGCAGTATCTTTCCGATTTGATATCCAACAAAACGGTGGGCATCATCGTGGAGACAGAGCGTGATCGCTACGGACGACCGGTGGTCTGGGTTTACACCCCTGATGGTGAAGATGTCTCCGCCGAAATGCTCAGAGCCGGTTTTGCCTGGCATTATAAGGATTTCTCTGATGATCTTGAGTATGCTTTGCTTGAGATCGAGGCCCGTAAATCAAAGGTCGGTTTGTGGAGTGATCTCAATCCCGTTTCGCCATGGGAGACGAGAAAAAAATGAATTTTTAATCTTGACACAACTTGTCAAACATCCGCTTCATCTGTTATGAAGGAATTACCGGAAATACCGATCA
>JAAZLV010000369.1 GCA_012799155.1 Bacteroidales bacterium
CACACTCGACCCGGTGTCGCACACCTTCACCGTGGAGGTGTCCGTACCCAACAGTCAACAGCGTCTTCGTCCCGGCATGTTTGCCCGGGTGAAGATGAACTTCGGCACCAATGATCGTCCCTTGCTCTCCGACATGGCCGTATTGAAGCAGGTGGGGTCAAACGACCGATACGTCTTCGTTGAAAAAGATGGCATTGCGCATTACACCTTGGTGGAGTTGGGTGTCAGGATCAACGACAAGTATGAGATCCTCTCCGGCCTGAGTGAAGGCGACAAGGTAATCGTGCAGGGCAACAATGGCCTGATCGACGGTACCGAAGTAGAGGTTGTCGAGTAAGGATATGAACAGTCAAAAAGAAAGGAACAGATGAAACCATATGAAACCGCGGTGAAAAACCCCGTGGGAACAGCATTGATCTTTATCGGTGTGGTGCTGATCGGGATAATGTTCTACCGGCAACTGCCGATAGACCTCTACCCCAAAATCGACATCAACATCGTCTCCGTAATGACCTCCTACTCGGGTGCGGGTGCCGAGGACGTGGAAGCAAATGTTACCCGCCCGCTGGAGGATGTGCTCAACTCGACCGAGAAGCTGAAGGAGATCACCTCACAGTCGAAGGATGGCATGTCGATGATCATGCTGGAGTTTGAATTTGGAACCGACATGGACGAGGTGATGAATGACGTCCGCGACAAGGTGGATATGATTGCCGGCTTCCTGCCTGACGGTACCGAGGATCCTATGATCCTCAAGTTCAGCTCCGACATGATCCCTGTAGTGGTGCTTTCCGCCACTGCACAGGAGAGTGCCGGCGCACTTTACAAGATCCTCGACGAACAGGTTGCCAATCCGTTGAACCGCATTCCGGGAATCGGCACCGTCTCCGTTTCGGGAGCACCCGAAAGGGAAGTACAGGTGAACGTGGCACCACAGAAGCTGGAGGCCTACAACCTGTCGCTCGAGCAGATCGCCCAGGTGATCGCCACCGAGAACGTGAACGTGCCGGCCGGTAATTTCGACATCGGTTCACAGACCTACATGTTGCGCCTGGAAGGGCAGTTTAAAAACAGCCGTGAGCTGAACGATATCATCGTGGGCAACAGCCAGGGCAAACCTATCTACTTGCGCGATGTGGCTACCGTGAGTGACACCCTCGAATCGCGCGTGCAGGAGAACTACACCAATGGCGTTCGCAGTGCTTCCATCGTGGTACAGAAACAGTCGGGAGCCAACACCGTATCGATCGCCAATGCAGTGAGAGAGCAGTTGCCCGAGCTGGAGAAGACCCTCCCGCCCGATATCAAGTTGGTGACGGTGATGGACTCCTCAGAGTATGTGAAGGTCTCGATCAACAGTTTGTTGGAAACCATTCTACTGGCGCTTCTCATCGTTGGTATCATCGTGCTCTTCTTCCTGGGAAGGTGGCGTGCCACCATCATTATTATGGTGACCATCCCGATCTCCCTGATCGGCTCCTTCATCTATCTCTACCTGACGGGCAACACCATCAACATCATCTCGCTCTCAGCACTCTCCATTACCATCGGTATGGTCGTGGACGATGCCATCGTAGTGCTGGAGAACATCACCAGCCACATTGAGCGGGGCAGTCGCCCGCGACAGGCTGCAGTTTACGGAACCGAGGAGGTCTCCC
>JAAZLV010000370.1 GCA_012799155.1 Bacteroidales bacterium
GTCTTCTTCCTAAACAAATCACTCAAAAGTATCGAAAGCCTCTTCAACTGATCCTGATCAGGGGCTGTAAGGCAGGAATAAAAATGAGAATTGTGGTCGGCAGGATTACAGGAAGCTGAACAAAGAAATATGCGGAGATTCAACTACCGGTTTGTGCTGAGCAGCATTGGACTGCTGCTGATGATTGAAGCGCTCTTCATGCTCTTCTCCGCGTTCGTGGGCGAATATTTCCGGGAGAGAGCGGTCACCAGCATCTACCAATCCACGTTGATCACCTTCCTCTCCGGTGCCCTTTTCACCTTACTGGGCAGGAAGAGAAACCGCAAGCGGGGAAGCATCAGCAAACGGGAGGTTTACCTCACTGTGACGCTCTCCTGGCTCGTTCTGGCTCTCTTCGGCACTCTTCCCTTTCAGCTGAGCGGCGCCATTCCCTCCTTCACCAATGCGTTTTTTGAGAGCATGTGTGGTTTCACCACCACCGGCAGCTCCACGCTGCTCAACATCGAGGCGTTTCCCAAATCGCTTCACTTCTGGCGCAGCTTCACCCAGTGGATCGGCGGCTTCGGTATCATCATCTTCGTGATGTCGTTCATGCCGGTCTTTGGTGGGAGCTCAGGGCAGTTCTTCGATGCTGAGGCCACCGGCATCGCCGAGGATATGTTCCGTCCCCGCATCACCGAGGTGGCACGACGTATGACACTTACCTATCTCAGTCTCTCAATTGTAGGTTTCCTCTTTCTATGGGCCGGCCCAATGGATGCGTTCGATGCCGCCTGTCACACCCTCTCGGCGGTCTCTACCGGTGGCTTCTCCACGCGGCAGGCCAGTATTGCCTTTTTCAACTCTCCCTACACCGAATATGTGATCACCCTGTTGATGTTCTTCGGCGGCACCAATTTCATGCTGCTCTATACCTTCTTCACCCGGTTTAAGCTATCCACCTTCCGGGAGGAGGAGTTTCGCTGGTACCTGGCCATCATCCTGCTTTTTACCCTGATCATCACCTTTCTGCTACTCTCCACGGGTGAGATGAGCGGGCTGGAATCCACCTTCCGCACGGCACTCTTTCAGGTGGTTGCAGCGGTAACTACCACCGGCTTTGCCACCATCGATTTTCAGATGTGGGGACATGTCTACTGGCTGCTCCTGCTGGCGATGATCCTCTTCTGCGGCAGCGAGGGATCCACCTCCGGAGGTATGAAGATCTCACGGCTGGTGGTGCTCTTCAAGAGCACCATGCTTGTGTTCAAAAAACAGGTGCACCCTGATGCGCTCTACCGGGTGAAGCTCAACGGCAATGTGATCTCCGGCAGTGTCTCCGCCAAGGTGCTGGCTTTCGTCTTCCTCTACCTCTCTCTGGCAGCCTTCAGCGCACTGGTACTGGGCTTTACAGGCATGACCTTCGACGAGTCGATCGGTGTCTCCATCTCCTCCATCAGCAGCTACGGCTTTGGCCTGGGCTCCTATGGTCCCAGCGGCACTTTCGAGTCGGCAACTCCCTTTGCAAAGTACTATCTCACCTTCCTGATGCTGGTGGGGCGACTTGAGGTGTTCACCGTACTATCCCTCTTCATCCCGGGATTCTGGAAGAGGTAGCTAGCAAAATGTTATTTGCAGTAAACTGAAAGTTCTCAATTTTTGAAGAACACCGTGTCGTCGATTGCATCTATGATGATCGGTTTTGATTTATCAACAGTGCCGGCAAGAAGCTCCTTCGAAAGCTGGTTCAGCACCTTGCGCTGGATCACACGCTTCACCGGGCGTGCCCCGAACTCGGGATCAAAACCGGCATGCGAGATGCTTTTTACCGCCTCCTCACTGTAACGCAGTTCAATGCCATTTTCTGCCAGCATCCGGTGAACACCCTCCAACTGCAGGCGGACAATCTGTGTGATCTCCTCCTCCTTCAGCGGGGCAAACATGATGATGTCATCGATACGGTTCAGGAATTCGGGACGTATGGTCTGTTTGAGCATTCCCAGCACCATGTTCTTCGTATTCTCCACGATCTCTTCGCGATTGGCGGGTGTGATCCGCTCAAAGTTTTCCCTGATGAGGTTCGATCCCATATTGGAGGTCATGATGATGATGGTGTTCTTGAAATTGACCACCCGCCCCTTGTTGTCGGTCAGTCGTCCGTCATCAAGCACCTGCAACAGGATGTTGAACACGTCGGGGTGCGCTTTCTCGATCTCGTCGAACAGCACCACCGAATAGGGCTTGCGGCGGATCGCCTCGGTGAGCTGTCCCCCCTCGTCATAACCCACGTACCCCGGAGGGGCACCAATCAGTCGCGTGGCGCTGAACTTCTCCTGGTACTCGCTCATGTCGATGCGGGTCATCATGTTCTCATCGTCGAAGAGGTATTCGGCCAGCGCCTTGGCCAGCTCGGTCTTCCCTACACCGGTAGTGCCGAGGAAGATGAAGGAGCCGATGGGTCGCTTCGGGTCGCTCAGCCCGGCACGGTTGCGCCGTACGGCATCGGAGACAGCCGTGATGGCTTCCTCCTGGCCAATCACACGCCTGTGTAGCTCCTCCTCCAGGTGCAGCAGTTTCTCACGCTCACTCTGCAGCATCTTCTTCACCGGGATACCGGTCCAGCGTGACACCACGTCGGCAATATCCTCGGCATCCACCTCCTCCTTGATCATCGCGCTGGCACCTTGCCGCTCGTGGAGCTGAAGCTGCAACGCTGCAATCTCGTTCTCCTTCTCCTTGATCCTGCCGTAGCGCAGCTCGGCAACCTTGCCGTAGTCGCCTTCACGTTCCGCTTTATCCGCTTCAAACCGGGCATCTTCAATCTCAATCTTGGCCTGCTGGATGCGGTTGATCAGCTCCTTCTCCGACTGCCACTTGGCCTTGTAGTCTGCCTCCTCGGCCTTCAGCTCCTCTATTTGGCGGGTGAGTAGTTCCTCCTTTGGTGCATCATTCTCACGCCGGATTGCTTCCCGTTCTATCTCAAGCTGCTTCACACGGCGCATGATCTCATCCAGCTCCTCCGGCACAGAATCCACCTCCATGCGGAGCTTGGCTGCCGCTTCATCCATCAGGTCTATTGCCTTGTCGGGCAGAAACCGGTCGGTGATGTAACGGTGCGACAGCTGTACGGCGGCGATGATTGCCTCATCCTTGATCCGCACCTTGTGATGGTTCTCGTACCGCTCTTTCAATCCCCGGAGAATGGAGATGCTGTCCGACTCGGTCGGCTCATCCACCATCACCGTCTGGAAGCGGCGCTCCA
>JAAZLV010000371.1 GCA_012799155.1 Bacteroidales bacterium
GCGACCGCACCAGAACACGCTGGGGGAAATACCGCCCCTACCTGATCTGGTTTGCCATCCCCTTTGCGGTGATGGGGGTTATAACCTTCTATGTGCCCGACTTCGGACAGACCGGCAAGCTGGTCTATGCCTATATCACCTACTCTATGATGATGTTGGTCTACACACTTGTCAACGTACCCTATGCATCCCTACTTGCGGTGATTTCTGCCGATCCGCGTGACAGGAATACCCTCTCCTCCTATCGAATGGCATTCGCCTTTATCGGCAGCTTCGTAACTTTCATGCTGCTGCAACCGTTGATCGACTTTTTCGCGAAAAATTTTGACGGCGATGTTTCAGCAGTGACAACAGCCGTAGCAGAGAACTCTGTCAGTACCAACCCGGTGGGGTGGGTGTGGGGTGTCGGTGCCATCGGTGTGATCTGCGTGGTACTTTTCCTGCTCTGCTTTTCCTGGACAAAAGAGCGGGTAGTGCAGATTGAGAGCGAAGAGAATGCCTCGGTAAAGCAGGATCTGAAGAACCTGTTTAACAATGCTCCCTGGTGGATCCTTGTCGCCACGGGTCTGGCGGCGCTGCTCTTCAATGCCATCCGCGACAGTGTGGCCATCTATTACTTTCGCGACTATGTACAGGCCGGTTATCGCATGGCGGGTACCGGTTGGGACATGACCACCATCTACTTCCTGGTGGGGCAGGCAGCCAACCTGCTGGGGGTAATCCTCGCTCCCTCCCTCTCGGCACGGTTTGGTAAGCGGAGAACCTACATGATCGCCATCCTGATGGCGGGTATCCTGAGTACCGCCTTCTTCTACATCCCCAACAACATCGTATGGATTCTGATCCTGCAGTTCAGCATCTCCATCTTCGCGGGATACGTGTTGCCCCTGCTCTGGTCGATGTTCTCCGACATCGTGGACCATCAGGAACTAACCACTGGACGTCGAGCTAGCGGCTTGATCTTCTCCTCCTCTTCCATGTCTCAGAAGCTGGGGTGGGCCATCGGTGCCGCGCTCAGCGGATGGATGCTGGCTTACTTCAAATATGTGCCCGAAGCGTTGCAGCAGAGTGCGGAGACCATTCGTGGGGAACAGTTCATGATCTCCCTGCTGCCAGCTATCTGCTGTCTGCTGGCCTTCATCGGGATGTACTTCTACCCGCTTACCGACAAGAAAGTGAAGGAGAACTACGAGCTGTTGGAAGAGAAAAGAGCAGCTGCCAAACTGGATTAATTTTTCACACAATGACAAACGAAACAGATTATGCAATATGGTTCCTTCGATGACGAGCGGCGTGAGTATGTGATTACCAACCCACGCACCCCCTGGCCCTGGATTAACTACCTGGGCAATGAGGATTTCTTCAGCCTGGTATCGAACACGGCAGGCGGCTATGCCTTCTACAAGGATGCGAAGTTCCGGCGCTTGACACGTTATCGCTATAACAATGTGCCAATGGACAGTGGCGGTCGGTATTTCTATATCTGTGAGGGGGAGACTGTCTGGAGTCCCGGCTGGAAGCCCTGCAAAACAGAATTGGACAACTACGAGTGCCGTCACGGCATGGGATATACCCAGATTACCGCGGAAAAAAACAACCTGGAAGCGGAGTTGCTCCTCTTCGTACCCCTGCAGACTCGGGCGGAAGTGCAGAAGGTGACGCTGCGCAACAAAAGTTGTGATTCAAAAAGGGTGCAACTCTTTTCCTTCGCAGAGTGGTGCCTCTGGAATGCGGCCACCGACATGGAGAATTTCCAGCGTAACCTCTCCACCGGTGAGGTGGAGGTGGAAGGGTCGGTGATCTACCATAAGACTGAATATCGTGAGCGTCGCAACCACTATGCCTACTACTCGGTGAACCAGCCTGTAGAAGGTTTTGACACTGACCGTGAATCATTTTTTGGACTTTACAACGGTTTTGATGAACCACAAGCCGTGCTGGAAGGGAAACCCCGGAACAGCATGGCACATGGTTGGTCGCCTATCGCCTCACACTACCTCGAGATTGAGCTGGAGCCAGGTGAGAGCAGGGAGATAATCTTCATGCTGGGTTATGAGGAGAACGAACCTGACGAGAAATGGGAAGGCATAGGTATCCTCAACAAAAAGAAGGCCAGGGAGTCGATTGTCCGTTTCGACAGCGTAGAGAAGGTGAACAATGCGTTTATTGCTCTTCGCACCTACTGGAATCAACTGCTTGGCAACTTCAATGTGAAGACAGGTGAAGAGAAGCTGGATCGGATGGTGAATATCTGGAACCAGTACCAGTGCATGATCACCTTCTGTTTCTCCCGCTCTGCCTCCTACTTCGAGAGTGGAATCGGTCGCGGCATGGGCTTCCGTGATTCCAACCAGGACCTGCTCGGCTTCGTGCACCAGATTCCAGAACGGGCACGCCAACGCATCATTGACATTGCCTCCACACAGTTTTCCGACGGCTCCTGCTACCACCAATACCAGCCTCTCACCAGAAAAGGAAACAATGAGATCGGGGGCGGCTTCAATGACGATCCCCTTTGGTTAATCCTGGGCACCACTGCCTATATAAAGGAGACTGGCGACTTTGCGATTCTGGATGCAGCAGTACCGTTCGACAACGAGGCTGGCAGCGAAGTGCCCCTCTTTGACCACCTAACGGTATCATTCGACCATGTAATCCGCCACCTGGGGCCACACGGACTGCCCCTGATTGGACGTGCGGACTGGAACGACTGCCTCAATCTCAACTGCTTCTCAGACGATCCCAACGAAAGCTTCCAGACCACCGAGAACAGAAGCAAAGGGTCACAGGCGGAGAGCCTGATGATTGCAGGCCTCTTCGTGGTATGCGGCCGGGACTACGCGGAGC
>JAAZLV010000372.1 GCA_012799155.1 Bacteroidales bacterium
AGCTCCTTGCCCAGGTCAAACAGCTCACTGTAGGTGCGGATGTAATGCCCTACGGTGCGGCTGCGGGAAATCACCGTGAAGTCGGCATACTTGATCTTGAGCGTCAGCGTACGCGCCATGAACTTCTTCTTGTCTGCCCGACGGTGTACCTCCAGCGCCAGCTGGTCGAGCGCTGCCAGGATATCGACCATCTCCTCAAGGTCGTCGGCATAGGTCTCCTCGGCACCGAGCGACTTGCGCACCCGCTCCGATTCCACCTCACGGTGGTCAATTCCCCGTGCAAAATGGTAGTAGGCACTGCCTACCTTCCCGAACTCACGTACCAGGTCGGGCTCCTCCCACTGCTTCAGATCCTTTCCCGTATGAATACCCAACTCGGCCATACGTGCGGCAGTCACCCTCCCCACCCAGAAGAACTTGTTCACCGGCAGCTGCTCCACGAACGCCTCAGCCTGCTCCGGTTCAATCACAAAGAGGCCATCCGGCTTCCGGTAGTCGGAGGCAATCTTAGCGAGGAACTTGTTGTAGGAGACACCGGCGGAGGCGGTGAGGCGTGTGCGGTTGTAGATCTTCTGCTTGATCTCACGGGCGATAAGCGTGGCGGAACGGTTGCCCTTGTGGTTGACGGTGACATCGAGAAACGCCTCGTCGAGAGAGAGCGGCTCCACCTTGTCGGTATACTCGAGGAAGATCTGCATGATCTGTCCGGAGATGGAGCGATAGTGTTCAAAGCGGGGCATGACGAAGATCAGGTGGGGACACTTGCGCAGTGCCGTAACGGAGGGCATGGCGGAATGGATGCCATACTTACGTGCCTCATAGCTGGCAGCAGCCACAACGCCCCTTTTGCCTCCGTAGCCCACGGCGACTGGTTTGCCACGATAATCGGGATTGTCGCGTTGCTCGATGGAGGCGTAAAACGCATCCATATCCACATGGATGATCTTCCGGTTCATAAGCACAAATATAACGGCAATTTGTTACATATCAAAGGAAAAGGGTGCTTTATCTTCTTTTATAAGATCAATTTGTGCGTATCTATTGCATCGGTTGCTCTGATCGCTACATTTTTTTATCGAGATGTTGTCTTCTCCCGAACAATGATTTTCTTGACGGAAATTCCGAGGCCCTACTAACATAAAGAAACCCTCCGCTGTCGCATCACTCTCCCAAAATCCGTTTACATACCATCTCGGCACTGATCACCGCCATGGGGAGACCCGCTCCGGGAGTGGTGGAGGCACCCACATAGAAGAGGTTGCCATACTCCTCATCGTAGTTCTTCGGACGGAGGGCGCCTATCTGGCTCAGCCGATGGGAGAGTCCCAGGCCGCTTCCCATGTAGAGGTTGAACTGCTTCTCCCATTCCTGCGGGGTATAGATGGTGCGGGTGACGATGTGGGGCATGATGTCGATGCCGATACGCTTGGAGAAGTCGCCCAGGATGCTGTCGACGATCTCGTCACGATCGCTCCAGTCGGGCTTGTACTGGAGACTGGGTACCGGGCAAACAATAAAGAGGCTCTCGCACCCCTCCGGCGCACACTGGGGATTGTGCTTCGAGACAGCGTTTACGTAGTAGGGGATGATGAATCCTGCCACCCCCACGGCGTATATCACCGCGATGCGGCGGATCATCTCTCTCTCTTTGATGGTGTATCGGGGCATGTTTGTCAGTTGTCTGTGTACAGGAGTCAGTGGTCAGTTTTTAGTTCCAGGTTCATCAATATTCGAGCTTCAAATCATGAACCATGAACCATAAACTATGAACCATGAACTTTTTGATGTATCATCTTGAACCATTCGGTGAAGCACTCGGGATGCTCTCTCATCTCCTGCTGCAGAGCATCGGGAGAGATGTATCGCCATTCATCCACCTCATCGGGGTGCGGCTGTGGCAGTGCATCACTGGTGAGGGTGAAGACCCTGTCGTACTCATGCTCGGTCAGCTCATCATTCACCTTCGCCCTATAGACAAAGTCGAAGAGGTGCAGCAGCTCCTCACCGGCATCCATTCCCATCTCCTCCTGCAGGCGGCGGCGGGCCGCAGCGGCATACGTCTCTCCCGGGAAGGGATGGGTACAGCAGGCATTGGTCCACAGACAGGCAGAGTGATACTTACCGGCAGCACGGCGGTGCAACAGCCAGTCGCCGGCACTGTTGAAGACCAGCACCGAGACGGCACGGTGCAGTGCGGGCAGGCGATGTGCCTCCATCTTGTTCATGGTGCCCAGCGGGTTGTCCTGCTCGTCAACCAGCTGCACCGGTTGTTCGTTGTCGTTCATACAATTTCCATATGGAGTTTGTGTTTGATCACAGCACCCGATAGCAGGCGGAACTTCTCCGCGTTGGGCACACGAATGCGGCGGGTGACCAGCTCAGCGGCAGGTGTATTGCGTATCTTGCCGAGCAAACGCATGTAGTACTGATAGGCGGTGTATACCGCCAGGCGTGAGCTGTCGGGCAGTCGCCTGATCCCCTTGAGTGCCTCGGCGAAGTCGGCCTCGATGTCGCGCACCAGCTCCTGCTTGGTCGCCTCGTCGAACTGCTCCATAGTGAAGCCGGGGAAGTAGACACGTCCCAACTCCAGCACATCCTGACGCAGGTCACGCAGGAAGTTGACCTTCTGGAAAGCGGAGCCCAGCCGCATGGCGGGAATCACCAGCTCACCGAAGAGGCGGTCGTCGCCGTCGCAGAAGACACGCAGACACATCAGCCCCACCACATCAGCCGAACCATAGATATACTGATCAGCTTCCAGCCGGGTGGTGTAGAACTTCTTATCCAGGTCGGCCCGCATGCTGGCCAGAAATGCCCGGATGTAGGCATCGTCAATGCGATAGCGGTTGACGGTGAGCAGGAAGGCCTGTATTACCGGGTTGGTGCTGACACCCTGTTCCCGGGCGAAGTTGTAGTCGGTTTCAAAGCGATCGAGCAGTGCCCGCTGGTCGTGTCCATGAAACGAGTCAACAATCTCATCGGCCAACCGCACGAAGCCGTAGATGCCGTGAATCGCCTCCCTGACCGGAGGCGAAAAGAGTTGTGTGGCAGAGTAGAATGAGGTGCTGTAGAGTCGGGTTACCTCACGGCTTACACCGAAGGAGAGTGCCCGATACATGAGGAAACCGGTGCTTTCCATAATCATCTGTCAAGGTTGTAAAATTGCCTGAGAACCATCCCACTTCGGATGACACAGGCAAATATAACAGCATTTTTCGGATTTCCCTTTCAGGAGCAATGTTTCACTCCAACTTTAACTATTCGGACAGCAGAAATGCCGCTCCTCACGGGGCAGCATCTCCTGTTGGACTAAATAATTATCAAATGTTCACTGTGTTAAGTCAGCCAGCTATAACCTTGAACGCCTCGTAGACCAGGAAGGCAGGCCATACAAGCGCCTTGAGGAATCCCAGCACCCCCATCCAGAAAGTGGCGGCGGTGGAGATGTACCACACGGCCGCGCCAATCACGCCCAGCCCGTATACGGCATCACCCGCTGAACCGCTTCGTTGTGTTTTCTCGCACATAATATTGAGTGTTTAAGTGATTAAGTCCAACCAATTAGCTTGGCGTTGAAGCCAACCATGTATGCTGCAAATATACTAAAATTTCAAAAAAACAAAACAATTTTCAAAAAAAAATATGCATCAGTAAATGAGACTGTTTGCTCACACCGGGAATTGCAGCGTGATAGCGGTGCCCTCTCCATCGGACAAGAGCGACACCGATCCCTTGTGCAGCAACATCATCTGACGGCAGAGGCTTAATCCGATGCCTGAGCCTCCCGACTTGGTACTGTAGAATGGGATGAACACTTTACCCATCGCTTCGGCCGAGATACCGCATCCGTTGTCGGAGACAGTGATCCTCACACTATCTCCCTCCTGTCGTGCATCAATCCTGATCTGCGGTGATGCGGTCTGCTCTGTCGCCTCATGCGCGTTCCGCAGCAGGTTGATCAGCATCTGGTCCACCATGTTGCGGTCGCCACGAAAGACCAGTTGCTCCGGATAACAGCTGTAGGTGAAGTGAATCTGATCAGCCTCCACCAGCAGTTGCAGCGACCGGAACAGGTCGGCAGCACGGATTGGCTGCATTACAGGCTGCGGTATCCGTGTCAGCTTCCTGTAGTTCTCCACGAAAGTGAGCAACCCTGCACTTCGCCGGTGAATTGTTTGCATGGCCCTGCGCATGTTCCGGCACTCCTCCTCGCTTTGATAGGTCGCCCCCTCCTCTTTCCCCAACGTCTCCGAGAGAGAGATGATGGGCGCGATGCTGTTCATGATCTCATGGGTGAGCACGCTCACAAGCTTCTGCCAGGCCTCCGTCTCTGCCTCCTCCATGTAGGCATGCTGTGCCTGTGCACGGAAAAGCTGCAACGCCTCGTCCATCTCTTTCGACAGGCGGTTGAGCTCCTGCTCCGAGTTGTTTTGCGGATAGTGAAACGAGTAATCGGCATGCCGGATGCCGGAGATCATACGCTCCATGCGGCTGATCAGCTTCTTCCTGTCGTAGTAGAGTGAGACCGATACTATCAGAATAAAAATCAATAGGAGCAGGGAGGAGA
>JAAZLV010000373.1 GCA_012799155.1 Bacteroidales bacterium
ACCCAATGAATGCCAAACTGATAAAAGCATTGCAAAACAATAAGGATGAATTGAGAACATGGCAGGAAACCATGCACAAGCATCCTGAACTATCGATGCAAGAGGAAAATACCGCGCGTTATATTGCAAAGGTGATCAAATCGTTTGGTGCCTATACATTGACAGAGGGTGTTGGCAAATATGGCATTGTCGCTTCACTAAAAGTAGGGAACAGTAACAAGTCGATTGGTATTCGGGCCGATTTCGACGGGTTGCCCATCCAGGAAGAAAACCATTTACCCTATAAAAGTAGCAGAGAGGGATACTCACATCTTTGTGGCCACGACGGTCATACGGCGATGGCGCTTGGAGCTGCCAAATACCTTGCCGAAACCCAAAAATTTGATGGAACCGTACGCTTTTTCTTTCAACCGGGTGAAGAGACTATGCAAGGAGCTCCAGCCATGATAGCCGATGGTTTGTTTGATCGTTTTCCCGTGGATGCAGTATACGCTATGCACAATATGCCGGGATTGGAGTTTGGAAAATTCTATTTCCGTGAAGGAGAAACCATGGCTGCCGTTGATAACTGGGAAATAGAACTCACCGGAAAAGGCTCTCACGGTTCCATGCCGGAACTGAGTATTGATCCTTTGGTATGTGGCTCGTCACTGGTGATGGCGTTGCAGACCATTGTTAGCCGGAATGTGTCGCCCTGGAAACAGAGCGTTGTAACCATAGGTGCTTTTCAATCGGGTAATGCAGGTAATGTAATTCCACAAAAGGCTTTGCTGAAATTGAGCATCCGAAATATGGACAACGAAGTTCGTAAGATGGTGCTTGAAAGAATCCGCAACATTACCCAATTACAGGCCAAAGCCTTTAATTGTGCCTTTGAAATCAGAGAAGGTATTCCAGGAACGGTGCTGGTGAACACACCCGAGCATACACGTTGGGCTGCTGACGTAGCGGCGAAAACATTTGGAGAAAATCGTGTGGAAAGGAATGCGGACGCTCTCATGGGTAGTGAGGACTTTGCATTCATGCTCGAGAGATGTCCGGGCAACTATGTAATGATAGGCAATGGTCAGGGACAGATGGTACACCATCCACAATATGTGTTCAATCAGGACTTGCTACCCCTTGGTGCAGCTTATTGGATATCATTGGTAGAAGACTATCTGAATAATTGTTAAACAGAGTAAGATAATTCATTTTTTATGTCACCAAAGATTGAGTTAGTGCGTCTTATCAATGTACAATTTAAAAATCATAGTGATGAAAAAAACTCTTTTTACAATGTTCTTAATCGGGATGATATTCCCGATGAGTGCCCAGATCAAGGGTACCGTGACCGATGCAGGTAACAATCCAGTAAGAAATGCCAAGGTGGCTATTTACTCACTACCCGATTCCGTGCTGATAGCCGGTACCACTGCCAATGAACGGGGTGAGTTCGAGTTTCCCGGCTATTACAGCGTGAACAAACTGATGAAGGTATCTTACAACGGGTACAAACCCACCACATTTCGCGCACTGCCGGAACAGCATGTCACACTAAGGGATGAGCTTACCCTGCCTGATGAGCTGGCTGAGAACCCTACTCTCTCATCGGTTCCCGAAAAGAAAAGCTGATCACAAGCTAGCGTCTTGGTTGGATTGCCAATTGTTGTAGCCGCCTCATGTACAATGGGACGGCTTAATTTTGTTTGGATTTTTGGGATAAAACTGTAATTTTGTGGCTGGATCATCGATCTGGCTCCCGAAGGTGGGAGAAAAGGTGGCGAAGTCATAGATTAAATATCATTTAAAAATTAATGCACAATGAGAAAAACAGTTGTACTCTTTATCCTTTCAGCGTTCTTTTTTGCACTACATGCACAATCAGTCGATGAATCCCGCAAGTTAAAAAATGAGCCAACACCAAGTGCCGGCTACGGCAAAGAGCTGGGAGATTTCAAGAGCGGAACCTATACCATTGAAAGTGCAGGTCTTACACGGCAATATACCATTGACATTCCCGAAGACTATGATAAGAACAAAACATACCGTTTGATTTTCGCTATGCACATGATGGGGGGGAGCATGCAGACAATGGTTGACCAGAACTATTATGGCCTGAAGACATATGCCGAAAGAGATGGCGTTCCTGTCATCTTCGTAGCACCCCAGGGATATACCGACCGTTCGCCCTGGCGCGGACGTGACGACAAAGACCATATCTTCTTTGCCGACATGCTTGACCTGTTTAAGGATAAGCTGAGCATCGACACCTCACGCATATTTAGCTGCGGCTTTAGCTTTGGTGCTATGTTCACATACTCGTTATCGTTAAGTTTCCAGAAAGACTTACGTGCTGTTGCCTGTTATGCTCCGGCCAACTGGAACATCTATCTTCCCGAAAATAAAAAAGAGCCACTTGCCTTCTATAGCACCACAGGTACGGAAGACGGACTCTGCAAGTTTGTCAATTCCGATGAGCTCAAACAGGGGGGCAAGTACTGCGTATTGACACACCTCGAAAACAACGGATTGACACAATTGCCGGAGGTTCCGGTAGCCACCACACCCACCCATGTCACCACAGAGTTTGAAGGTCTTCCCGAAGAATATCCTGTATTGTTTGGTTCCTTTGTGGGCGGTCATACCGAAAACGTGAAGGATCCCGGATCTGATGTGAACTGGGTGGCAAAAGAGACATGGGATTTCTTCATGCGTTTCTAAT
>JAAZLV010000374.1 GCA_012799155.1 Bacteroidales bacterium
TGACTGGGCCAGTGACTGTAATAGGGGGTTGGCTCTCCGAGGTAGTCGAAGCCGGTCCAGATGAACTCGCCAATGGTATAATGCAAATCGTCATGCAGGATGAAGTCATCCTCCGGCAGGTTCGACCAACTGGCATGCTCCAAGTCATAGGAAGAGGCCTGATGGTCGTCGTACATAGCCATCGATTTACGCTCCACGGGAAATTTGTACACACCGCGCGAGCTAAGTGCAGAAGTGGTCTCACTACCCAGCACAATCTGTTGTGGCAATTTCTCATAGGCCTCTTGATAGCGGAAGGAGCGGTAATTGAAGCCGGGCACATCCATGATGGCTGCCATATGGTTGTTTAAAGCTTGATCTACCCGGTCCATGCCATTGGTAACGGGACGGGTGGGATCTTCACGATGGCAGATATCCTGCAGGAAGCGGGCCGTCCTGGCACCCTGCAACTGACCCTGCTCACCCACCTCGTTTCCGATGCACCACATTACTACGCTGGGGTTGTTACGGTATTGGTGCAGCACGTTCATCACATCCTTTTCCGCCCACTCATTGAAGTAGCGGTTGTACCCGTTTTTCACCTTGGGGATGGCCCACTCGTCAAAGGTCTCCACCATCAGCATCATCCCCATCTCGTCGGCGATGCGCACATACTCGGGTGCCGGCATGTTGTGCGAGGTGCGGATGGCGTTGACACCCATCTCCTGCATGATGCGTATCTGGCGGCGGATGGCTGCCTCGTTCACAGCAGCACCCAGCGGTCCCAGGTCGTGGTGCATGCAGGCGCCCTGGAATTTGATCTTCCTGCCGTTGAGGTAGAAGCCGTCATCGGGGCGGATCTCAATGGTACGGATACCGAAGGGGGTGGTCACATTGTCCACCGTACGCACCAGTTCTACGGTGGTTGTTTTCGCACCCTCATTTTTCACCTTCCGTTCTCCTTTGCTGAGCTGGGAGTGTACCTGGTAGAGGTTGGGTTGTAGCACATCCCACAGTTGCGGATTCTCTACGATCAGCGTCTGTTCCAGTTCATCACCGTCAAAACGGGTAAGCTCCACTGCCGACTCGGCAACAACCTTGCCTGCGGGATCGATGAGCGAGGTTTTAAGCGTGAAAAAGTTCTCATCGGTAAATCCTTTCCCACGATGTACCCGAGTACGCACCTTCACTCGTGCAAAGTCATCATTCACTTCCGGAGTCGTGACATAAGTACCCCAGATGGGGATATGTGTCTCGTCAGTTGTGATCAGGTGTACGTTACGGTAGAGGCCTGCACCGGGGTACCAGCGGGATTGCTCCTCAAAGTTCTCGAGGCGTACCGCCAGGATGTTCTCCTTTCCGTCGTGATGCACCAGATCGGTGATATCGAAAAAGAAGCTATTGTAACCGTTGGGCCAGTAACCCGCCTCCTTGCCATTCACATAGACACGGGCGTTGCTCATGGCACCGTCAAACTGGATGGTGACCCGTTTCCCAGTAGTGTAATCCGGCAGGGTAAAGCGATTGCGGTACCAACCCGCTCCGGTGAAGGGAAGCCCGCCGGTACGACCATAATGCTCGATGGCGGTGGTCTGTCCATCCTGTACGATGGCCATTCGATGGATATCGTTCTGCTTGTCGAAAGGGCCATAGATAGCCCAATCGTGCGGCACGCGAACCGACTGCCATGCACTGTCGTCGTACGCAGCTGCAGATGCACGTGGATCATCTTGCCGGGTGAACCTCCATCCCTCTTCAAGGGTGACCTGCGTCCTTCCCTCTCCCCATGCCAGCGTCAGTCCGGCTATCAAGGTAATGAAAACAAAAATCGTCCTTTTCATCATTCAATCTTTTTTATAATTCACCGACAACCAACTACTGACAACTGATTATCCTAAGGAGCAGTTGGGCTGTGTCACCACCTGGAAGAAGTCGTTCCCCTTGTCGTCCACTAAAATGAATGCAGGGAAATCTTCCACTTCGATTTTCCAGATCGCCTCCATGCCGAGCTCCGGGTACTCCACGCACTCCAGGCTCTTGATGCTCTCCTGTGCCAGGATGGCTGCCGGACCACCTATACTGCCAAGGTAGAAGCCGCCATGCTTCTTGCAGGCGTCTGTTACCTGCTGACTGCGGTTCCCCTTGGCCAGCATGATCATGCTGCCGCCGTGCGACTGAAAGAGATCCACATATGAGTCCATCCTACCTGCGGTGGTCGGTCCCATCGATCCGGAGGCGTATCCCTCGGGGGTCTTGGCCGGACCTGCGTAGTAGATGGGGTGATCCTTAATGTACTGGGGCAATCCTTCACCACGATCAATCCGTTCCTTCAGCTTGGCATGTGCGATATCGCGTCCCACAATGATGGTGCCGCTCAGCGAAAGGCGTGTAGAGACGGGATATTTGGAAAGTTCGGCAAGTATCTCCGACATGGGACGGTTCAGGTCAATCTTCACGCCGCCTCCCTCGCCAGTCTGGCGGTAGGATTCAGGGATAAGCCGTGCCGGATTGTCTTCCAGCTTCTCTATCCATATTCCTTCCTTGTTGATCTTCGCCTTGATGTTGCGGTCGGCAGAGCAGGAGACACCCATACCCACGGGACAAGAGGCGCCATGGCGCGGCAGACGGATCACGCGCACGTCGTGGGCGAAGTACTTGCCACCGAACTGTGCACCGAGCCCCAGTTCCTCGGAGGCTTTCTTCAGTCGCTCTTCCAGCTCAATGTCGCGGAAGGCCTGCCCCAGCTCGTTCCCCTCAGTGGGGAGGTAGTCGTAATACTTGGCCGAAGCCAGCTTCACCGTCTTCAGGTTGGCCTCGGCGGAGGTGCCACCGATGACGAACGCCAGGTGGTAGGGCGGGCAGGCCGCCGTACCGAGCGATTTCATCTTCTCAATGAGGTACTCCTCCAGACGGCCGGGGGTGAGCAGCGCTTTGGTCTCCTGGTAGAGATAGGTCTTGTTGGCCGAGCCGCCTCCCTTGGCGATGCAGAGGAACTTGTACTCATCGCCTTCGGTAGCGTATAGATCAATCTGAGCCGGCAGGTTGGTGCCTGTGTTCACCTCGTCGTACATGTTGAGGGGTGCATTCTGCGAGTAGCGCAGGTTCTCGTTTACATAGGTGTTGTAGACACCGCGCGAGAGCGCCTCCTCGTCGTTGCCGTCGGTCCAGACACGCTGTCCCTTCTTGCCCATGATGATGGCGGTGCCGGTATCCTGGCAGAAGGGGAGGATTCCCTTGGCCGAGATCTCGGCATTGCGCAGGAAGGTGAGTGCCACATACTTGTCGTTCTCGCTCGCCTCCGGATCAGAGAGTATCTGTGCCACCTGTTCCTGGTGATCAGGGCGCAACAGGAACTGCACGTCGCGGAAGGCAGCCTGTGCCATCAGCGTCAGCCCCTCGGGCGACACCTTGAGGATCTCTCTGCCTTCAAATTGTGAAACCGATACATGCTCACTGGTGAGCCGGTAATACTCCGTCTTCTCTTCCGACATGGGGAAAGATGCCTGGTACCTGAATGGTTTTGTTGCCATAGATGAAATGCTTCTGTTTTATCTGATTATAATTTGGTTTTTACATAAAAAGACAAAAA
>JAAZLV010000375.1 GCA_012799155.1 Bacteroidales bacterium
CACGACGATGCTCATGGCGATTCGCAGCAGTGTCATTGCCCAGAAGGAGGTTCCTGTCTTGGCTTGTATGGCGCTCTCCACAGGGAGGGTGTGGGAGATCTGACACATAAGCGCCAGGATTGTCAGCTCACGCAGGGTAATCGGAAGGGAGGTGATGATTGCCAGGGGAGCATATAGTGGAAGGAAGATGCTGGTGATGAAAACAATGGCTGTACTGCCGGGGAGACCCATGTTTACAAAAAGCGGATCAAGGAAACCGGCTAGCCAAGCAAGTGCACCGAAGTAATCGAACAAGCGTACCAGCAGGGAAATGGGTAGGATGATGCGCAACAGCCAGAAGGTGGTGCGGCCCGACTTGCTGGCAGCCTGCAGCATCAACTTTTTCCAGGAGAGCTTTTGCATTGCTTACTGTTTGAACATGCGGTCCATCGCCCGTTTATCTTCTTTCTCTTTCAGCGACTGACGCTTGTCGTACTGTTTCTTGCCTTTTGCCACGGCGATCACCAGTTTGGCTAGCCCCTTGTCATTGATGAAGAGCCTGATAGGAATGATGGTGAAGCCAGTCTCCCGGGTGAGTCGCAACAGCTTCTGCAACTCTTTCTTGTTGAGCAGCAGCTTGCGGTCGCGCCGTGCATTGTGGTTGTTATAGGTGCCGTAAAAATATTCGGCTATGTGCATGTTCCTCACCCAACATTCTCCTCTTTCCAGCAGACAGTAGCTGTCCACCAGGCTTGCTTTGCCCAACCGGATCGATTTGATCTCGGTACCGGTAAGCACCATCCCTGCGGTGAAGGTCTCCACCAGTTCGTAATCGAAGGTGGCCCTTTTATTTTTGATGTTGATGGATGATTGGTTCATTATTGGATGAAAAATGAAAAGAGTGCGTGAATAGATGCCGGCATCAAAATCACCAGTGCCGACGCTGTAACGATGAAAGCTCCTCTTTTTCGGGCAGGCACCTTAATAAAATAGATGGCCCCCATATGCACCAGATGGATCGAGTAGAGAGCCAGCAACCACAGGATGAAAAACTCGGGTAGAAATGGAATCAGGCAATACAAAAGGAACATCACGACGGAAGAATATCCGGTGAACTGTTGCAAACGTTGTTTATCCTGTTCCAAATCAAATCGAGCAGCGGTCTCGTTCAACACATATGAGACAATGTAAAAGGCCCCAAAGACAGCAACAACCGATACGATGCTGTTTTTCAGAGCATTTTCCAGGTCACCATCACGTGTGAACCAGAGACCTCCAATAAACGATGCAAGTGCGATGAGGCCAAAGATTGGGTATAGAAAACGATTGAAAAAATCGTTTTGATTTTTCTTCTCTCTATTCAGTTCCTTCCATGCCATCGGTGATGCAACCAGCAGTTGTGCAACAGCCAGAAATAGTTCTCTCCACATTTCTTTCCGATTTTGGTGTGCAAAGTTAACCAATTCCTGATAATATTGCGAATGTGAGCGAGATAAAAAAAATGGCAGCCCGTTTCAAGAAGGACTGCCAGTGACACTATCGGTTTAGCGGTTATGAATTGTCGCCAATCGTCAACAGGTAGATCCTGGGAAGTTCAACAGGTTCATCCATCCCTTTCTTGTAATACTGAATGTGAATCTTCAAGTCTCTTTTACTATCTGAGATGCTCTCCTGATAAGCCCTCAATGGCCCCATGTTGAAAGCAATGATATCGGTTTTGGAGGTGAGCGAGGCTCCTGATTCAGGTTCGCCTCCCATCACCAGTCGAACCTCCAGCAACACCTCGTTATCAGCCAGTTCAGGATCATCAACAGTGTATATCTGCACCTCGGCAGTCTCTCCCTTTTTGGATTCATATGCATACTCGAAAAGCCAGTTGTCACCCAAAAACAGGTCGTTGTTCACATAATATGGCTCACTCACGGCCAGGAACTTGTCGGGATCCTCTACATCGGGAGGAGAGGAAAGCATTACCGCTTTACGCGTTACATCCTTGGGTTCACCCGTAATAACCACATTGTCCATCAATGTCTCGGCAATCGGGGTTGTGCCATAAGCTTCATCCCAGCTGTAGGATAGAAACTTGAATGTTCCGGGTTGCATCAGTAGCATCTCGTTTGCTACGATCAGTCGGCCCGTAAGGCTTTTGCCGTATATTTTTCCAGAAGTCATATCCTTATCGATATAGACAACCGAACTTTCTGCATAGTTGCGGTTGCCTTCTTTCAGACAGGAGCTCAAAAACAGTGTGAGTGTCAGCACACTCAACAGCAAGTAACTTTTCTTCATATTCAATTGTTGATTTTGTTATAATTAAAATTCATATCTGAGTCCGAGGTTCAGATCCATCACGATCTTACGGTCGGAGTAAATTGTTTTGTATTGATTGCCGGCATCAAAATAATAGGCACCTCCCACTTTGCCATAGATTCTAAGATTGTCAATCAGCGGATAGGAGAGCCCCACTCCGGCATTGACCGACAACTGCGGGTTGCGCTGTGATATTTTAGTCAACTCTTCTTCCTGAGCAGTGCTGTTGAAGTCGGCTGATTCTCCTGTCCCCAGCTTTCGATACTCACCATAGATATCCTTTTCGAGCATCCCACCCACTGAGGCATATACATTGAACCTGTTCAGTGAGAAGAGGGTATAGTTCAGATTGACAGGGATACCCAGGTAATGGATCTTCTGAGTCTCTTCAACCCGGAAGTTGGCATTGGCGTTTCGCAAACGGGAGGAGAGATAGCTATAGGTGAGCCCCGACTCTATCGAGAGGCTTTCGGAGATCGACTTGGAGAGGGTAAGTCCAAAGGAGAAAGGCTGGTCATGCTCCATATCGGAGGTGTTATCCGATGCTCGCGTGGCGGCTAGCAAATTTTTGGAGATCTCATTGTCATGTTGGTTTTCAGCAGAGAAGGAGGCACTGCGAAGCGTCATGGGCGAATTGACACTCTGCCGATAGGATGACAAACCTCCCTTACCACTCAGCCCCACTATCAAACGTTCTTCTTCTGGCATGGCATCATCATACTCTGCCAGGAGCTGATCATCACCTCCGATCACAGTGATCCACTCCTCTTCCCTCCTTGCCATGTCTTCAGCACTCGTACGTTCCGACTGCAGGAGAAGGGCTCGCAGCGATGACCAGCTATCCACCGGTTGCCGGTTGAGACCAATGCCTTCCTGTTGCATCCATCGGGTCAACATTTCTGATGCACTGTTTCTTCGCACCGGCAACTCATCTTGTTTGCGGCGACTGGCGAATGTAGCTCTTGTGGGAGCAGTTGCAGGTGAACTGTATGTGTGCTGTTTCTCAACAACGGCAGATTCGGCTGTTGCAGGTTGCTCAGGAGCATAACCGCTCTCGGGCTGCAACCTGTCGCGTTCAGTGACCATCGTCTCTTGAACGGTCATCGGGTCACGAAGGAAGTAGATTGAGCCCACAAGCAGGAGGAGCAGTGCAGCAGCCGTACCGGCATACCACCGACGGCGCATCACCCTGCGATGTGCACCTGCCCGAGTCAGAGAGTGCTCAATGCGCTCCCACCCATCTGCAGCCAGTGGCGGTTGGTATCCACCGAGCTTCTCCTGAAAGGCTCTTCTTATATCATTATCTCTGTTCATTGTATCTTCTGTTGCAATTGTTCAGGATGGCCGTTATTTTTTTCTGTAACAGACTCTTCGCACGGAAAAACTGTGAACGGGAGGCTGCTTCGGTGATGCCCAGCATCGCTGCTATCTCCCGGTGCGACATCTCCTCGAAGATGAAGAGATTGAAAACGGTCCTGTATCCGGGAGAAAGGTCGCGAATCATTCCCATCACCTCCTCACGGGGAATGTCCCCAATGTCGAGCGGATCATCTTCATCAGTCACCACCACTTCATCTTTTTTAAGAGAACCATACTCTTCCATAAAGCGGTTTTTCTGCTTCTCTTTCCTGTAATTCTCCAGTGCCAGATTGACAAATATCCGTCTGAGCCAGCCTTCAAAAGAACCATTACCCCTGAACGAGTCGATTTGTGTGAAAGCACGGATGAATCCGTCGTGCAACAGGTCGCGTGCTGTTTCCTCTTCCTTACTGTAACGCAGACAGACTGTCATCATCACGGGGGCATACCGTTCGTATAACACCTTCTGGGCATTACGGTCCTGTTTCTTACACGCTATTATCAGTTGCGAATCATCCATTCTAATCGCACGTTCAAAAGATAGACGGGATTGAGAACAAAAAGCTGCGTGGCCAGGGTTTCAATTTTAGGGTTTTATTGATTTTTAAGAATTGAATTTTCACCTCCACCTTGCTGCTGCATCAATACCAGCCATCAAAATTAACACCCTATAAAGTAGAATCCAAGTGAAATAGATTAAGAATATCAAATTAATTTTTGTGAAGTATCTCTTTTTTCTCTAATTTTGAGCTATGAATCAACAAAATTACGCTCTATGAAGGATTTTTTAAAAATCATGCTGGCATCAGCATTGGGATTTATCATCGCAAACATCATCTTCTCGCTGATTGCCATGATCTTTTTCTTCGGAATGATGGGATCGCTTGCCGGTTCCTTCACAGCTGAAAAATATGTACTGGAAGAGAATTCCATCCTCAACCTCAAGCTCAACGGTCCAATCAATGAGCGTGTGGCAGAA
>JAAZLV010000376.1 GCA_012799155.1 Bacteroidales bacterium
AAGAATAAAATAAAAGAAATCACCCATCATCCTTATTTCAGGTACGGATTGATCCTGCTGGCCGGCTTATTTCTCGGCTGGCTACTATTCTCCGGCGGCAACCGGAGGCAATCGACACCACAAACTGATACTGTGGAAGAAGCACATGATCATGATGCTGAACCAACCATCTGGACCTGCTCCATGCATCCCCAGATCAGGATGGAAGAACCGGGCGACTGCCCATTGTGCGGGATGGATCTGATCCCCCTGCAGACTACCGGCACGGGTGATGCCTCCATCGCCCCCGATGCCATCCAGTTGAGTGCCGAAGCGACTGCACTGGCTAATATACAAACAACGGTCGTTAGTAGACAAAACCCGGTCAAGGAAGTCCAGCTTTACGGCACCATTCAGGTGGATGAAAGGCTTTCGCAATCGCAGACATCCCATGTGAGCGGGCGTATAGAGAAGTTGTTTATCACCTTCACCGGTGAGAGCGTACGCCGGGGGCAACCCATTGCCTCGATCTATTCGCCTGAATTATTAAGTGCACAGCAGGAGCTGATTGAGGCGGTGAAAATGCAGGATTTACAGCCCGCACTGCTACAAGCGGTAAGAGAAAAGCTGCGTTTGTGGAAGCTGACTGATGCGCAGATTGCGCGCATTGAACAATCGGGTGAAGTCTCTCCGTTGATCGATGTGGTTGCCACCACAAGCGGTATTGTGATTTCCAAAAATGTGAACCAGGGCGACTATGTGAATACCGGCACCGTACTGTTCGATGTGGCCAATCTATCGCAGGTCTGGGCTGTTTTCGATGCATACGAGTCCGATCTGCCTTTTCTGAAAGTGGGCGACCGGCTGGAATACACCCTCCAGTCACTCCCCGGCAAAATATTCTCCGGAAGGATCTCTTTTATCAATCCCATTCTCGATCCTTCCACACGTACTGCAAAAGTAAGGGTGGAGACAGCCAACCCGCGCATGGAGCTGAAACCGGAGATGTATGCCAATGCCCTTATCGACGCACCGCTTAAACAATACAACAACGAAGTTGTTATTCCTAAGTCGGCCATCCTGTGGACCGGCAAGCGCTCTATCGTATACGTGAAACAGCCGGATACCGAAATACCTGCGTTCATGCTGCGGGAAGTCGAACTGGGACCGTCGCTTGGAGATGCCTATGTGGTATTATCCGGTATCAACGATGGTGATGAGATCGTGACCAATGGTGCCTTCACCATCGATGCGAGTGCCCAACTGGCCGGTAAGCGCAGTATGATGAACGATGAAGCAGGCCGCGCCGTCGCCGGGCATGAAGGCCACTCGATGAATGGCAAAGATACCATGCAGTCACCCTCCACGGGTGGGGAGCATGTGATGCTGACTGTACAGGGATTGTGCGAGATGTGCAAGGAACGTATCGAGAAAACAGCGAAGGCAGTAAACGGGGTCCACACGGCCCGCTGGGATCAGAAGACCAAACAGCTGCATCTCGGTTTCGATCCGACCCAAACATCGGGCGATGTCGTTGCCAAAGCCATTGCCAAAGCGGGGCATGATACCGACAAATACAAGGCAGACAAGGCAACGTATGATGCTTTGCCCGATTGCTGTAAATACAGAGATTAGATTATTGAATCATAAATCTTTAAAATGTATCAACAATGAAAAAAATTTTTATACCAACTATTATCTTGGGTGTTGTCCTGTTCACCGCTTGTAACTCAGGCACATCCAACAAGCATCAATCAGAACGTGAACACACGGAGATGAATCAGATGACAACGGGTGATTCACAGCATGAAATGGAACACATGCAGCAGGGTGCCCAGAACGAAGAACATGCCATGCTGGGTGTCAAGGGGAGCTGTGAGATGTGCAAGGAGCGCATTGAAAAGGCCGCAAAGAGTGTGGAAGGGGTCACTTTTGCAAGCTGGGACATGGAAAAGCAGGAACTGCATATGAATTTCGATCCGATCAAAACCAATCTCGAAGCGATCAGCAAAGTGATCGTGGCTGAAGGACATGACACGGACAAGGACAAGGCCGAACAGGCGGTCTACGATGCGTTGCCTTCATGTTGCAAGTACAGGGAGATATCGCAATAGGTCAGTGTATCACTCAGTAAAAAAGTGACAGGAGAATGAAATCACCTAATATAATGATGAAATAAATAATCAATGGAAAAAATTCTGATCATCTTCAATCGTGAACCCTACGACAATACCGATGTGACTTGGAATGGACTTCGACTTGCTGATACCCTCAAAAGCAAGGGACATGAGGTGCTGACATTCTGATCTGATCTCGGGTGGATTGATGTTGTAATATTCAGAATTCCCTTTTCATGGGGCGACCGAAGCCGCCGAAGCTGAGAGTGATCATGTGCATGTTCCCTTCCAGCAGCGCATGCTTTCGCTTGTAATGTGGCATATAGTAGCTGTAGCGGATGCCAAGGTATCCGCCGCCATTGCGGGAGAGATCCACCTCCCCGTCCCAGCTGTTCAGCTGCAGTTCCAGCCCTGCCAGGTAGTTGAGGGTGGAGAGCTCTTTAAAATCCTCCAGCTCGGGGTGATCTTCAATCTCGGCATCCGTGGGACCTATGCCCATCCCGCCAATGCCGACGAAGGGCTTCAGCAGTAGATCGCTGCTTTGGTAGAGGGGAAAATGCAATGCCAGGTCCGCTCCGACCAGGTATCCCCCGATGTCAGCCGGCCAGGTTACTCCCTGGTGAATCACCTCCCGCCGGCTTTTGGCGGAAGCGTAGTTGAAACGAAGGGAGAGATCTAATTTGCGGTAGAGGACGTTGAACGCGAATCCGCCCGCGATGCTGTTGCCGAAATGACGGTTGAGCCCGCCGGTAAGGGTGTTGTAGCCTAGAAAAAGCTCATAGCCGAACCCCCAGTCGCTAGGCTTGAAACGGTAACGGATAAAGCGTCGTGTATAGTCGCCATACTCGCTTCCGCTGTACTCTTCCAGGAAAGCATCAGCCATCTCGTTTTGCTCAGCCATCTCCGTATCTTGGTCCACGCGATTGGGAGTGAAGAGGATGGAGTAGAGCCATAGCTTGAGAAAAGCTTTCTCTTCGCTGTTCAGCGCAGCTGCATCGATGGTGACCGTCAGCGGCAAATAGGATTCGGCCGACTTTCTACCCACCTCCTGCGACAAGCGATCGTTCTCGGCGATCATGCGTAACAGCGAGGAAGGTCTGTATCTTTCGGGCATTTCCCAGTAATTCTCCCCCTGCCAGTCAATGTCAGCCGAAAACTGCTTCGCTTCCTCCAGGAGGATGTTATACTCCTCACTCCAGAAAGAGAGGAGCCAGTACTCCACGGGCAGAAATGCCCTGTAGGGATTCCCCGCTTCAGCGGCAAGATATGTTTTCACCTCTTTCAGTGCATAGAGATCACCTTTTTGAAGGTGCTCCAGAGTGAGTGAACGTCCTTTGGTGATTATCTCGATTTCACTCGATTCTCTGCTCAGGATCTCATTGCGGAGGGAATCGTTCTCTTGCGCCAAAGTGGTTGTGACGAGGGGAAAAAAGAACAATACGAACGGAAGAAAAATGCTTTTCATTGATTGCCGTTGATTAATTTTATCAAAAAGATTGTGTACTCTCTTTCAGAGGCTGCTTTCACTTTCTACCTGATAGCATCCAGGATCCTGGCGAGGAATCCGTTCTGATCGAACTCCCCTTCTTTGGAGAAGCCGGTACGGACTATCACCAGCTCCTTCGAGGGGATGATGTAGATGAACTGGCCGTCGTGGCCGCGGCAGCAAAACATGTCGCGTGGAACATCGGGATACTCCTTGCCGGTTTTGTTCAACCAGAAGAAAGCACCGTAGTTTCCATCGGAGCCGTTGGCCGCCGTGGTGGTGTACTCCACCCAGTCATCGGGCAGGATCTGTTCCCCCAACCAGTTGCCATTGTTGAGGTAGAGCAGCCCGAAGCGGGTATAGTCGCGCAGGCTGGCATAGAGGTAAGAGGAACCCACGAAGGTACCAGAGGCATCCACCTCGAAAGTGGCGCTGCGCATGCCGATCCTGTTGAAGAGCTTCTCCCGCGGAAAGGCTAAATAATCGGCATCGTTGCCAATTGCCTTTCGCATCAGGGAAGAGACAATATTGGTGGATCCCGATGCATATTCAAAAACAGAACCGGGTGCATACTCCAGTTGTTTCGAGATTGCAAACTTTGCCATGTCCCCCTCCTTGTGCAGCATGTTGTTCACGTCGGAGCTGTTCCCGTAATCTTCATTCCATTCCAGGCCGCTGTTCATCTGCATCAGATGGCGGATGGTGATCTGGCGCCGTTCATCCTGCTGCCACTCCTCAATGTCGGCAGGTGCATCCAGCTCCAGCTTCCCCTCCTTCACCATGATGCCTGTCAGGGCGTTGGTGAAACTTTTTGCCATCGACCAGCTCAGGAAGAGGTTCTCGGGACCAAATCCTTCTGCATATCTTTCCGCGACGGGCTGTCCTTTGTAGGTGACCATCACTGCGAAGGTGCCCTTGTAGGGGATGGTGTCGACAAAAGCCTGTTCCATAGCCATGTTGAGTTGCTGCAAGTCGATACCGGAAGGGATGGTGTCGGCAATCAGATCACCCATGGGCCAGGCAATGGTGTCGGGATGCTCGGGCAGGTGAGGCACAATGGGGTAGGGGCGAGCCTGAATGTCGCCCACCGTGTAGTCGTTCACCAGGATGCTGCCGTAGCCGTTCACGAACGTGGTGCGCGAGGTGTGCCATAGAAAGCGACTCTTAACGCTCTTGCTCCTGCTGTCTACGCTGTTTTTCACGAACCGTATGAAGGAGAAATTGAGATCGGTCGCCTCCAGCGATTCCTGTGTGCGGTTGCCCACGAAGATGCCCGACGAGAGGTTCTTGGCTGCATAACCGGTGATGATCGGCATCAGGGGCTTCATGTAGAGAAATCCTCCTAGGAGGATGATCAGAAGTAGAGTCGATAGAATGGCGCCTGCTCTTTTCATGGGAACAGTTTTAGTGATTCAATCCTCAAAGATAGATAAAAAAAAGCAGGATGATTTACGCACCCTGCTTCATTTCTACCATGGTTCAATGGTCAATCCTCAAATATCAGGATCTTCTCGATCTCATCGCCCTGGCGAATCTGATCAATCACCTCCACTCCTTCATACACTTTGCCGAAGCAGGTGTGGTGACGGTCCAGGTGGGCGGTGTTGTCGCGGCTGTGGCAGATGAAAAACTGGGAGCCTCCTGTGTCGCGGCCGGCATGTGCCATCGACAATACGCCTCGATCGTGGTACTGGTTGTTGCCATCCAGCTCACACTTGATGGTGTAACCCGGCCCCCCGGCACCTGTGCCGTCGGGGCATCCGCCCTGGATCACAAAGTTAGGAATCACGCGATGGAATGTCAGTCCGTCGTAAAACCCATCCTCGGCCAGTTTCACGAAATTGGCCACCGTCTTGGGGGCATCCTCCTCGTAAAACTTCACTTTCATCACTCCTTTTCCGGTGTGTATCTCAGCTATAAGCATATTTCTTCTTTTTTGGTTTAAATGATTTGCAAAAGTAGCCGTTTTAACTGTGATATAAAAATTATCACCCGGCAGAAATATGGACTTAGGAGGGATTTCTTCCCGGAACAGGGACTGCTTTTTCCTGGTAATCTGGCAACGGTCCCATCTCATAGGTCTCCGGACCATATCGCAACCCGGAGGCCATGATCTCGTCCCAGCTGATCGCTTTTCCGGTATAGGCTGCTTCTCTTCCCATGATGGCGATTTGGGTGGAATAGGCCAGATCTTCCCCCTGATTTATTTTCTTGTTCAATCGAATTGATTCCACAAGATGTACATGCTCCTGCTTGTAGGGGTTTTGCACCGGTTTGTTTTTGTAATCATATTCCCACAACAGATTTCCTTCCCAATCGAGGATCTTGATCTCTCCGGCATCATTCAGTTGGGCGATTCCCTTTGTCCCCAACACCTGTTCTGAGATGTTACCGTCACATCCATCGATCTGCCGTGCGGTATGCAGCATCCGCTTGTGGTTGTTGTAGGTGTAATCCACACTGAAAAAATCGAAAATATCTCCTGTCAGTCGTCGTGCCGAGCCGCCGTAGCCTACCGCTTTGATGGGTTGCTCTCCCATGAACCAGGTGACCACATCAATGTTGTGAATACCCTGATCAAGGATGTGGTCGCCACTTAGCCATTTGATGTTGAACCAGTTGCGAATGCAATATTCCATGTCGCTCCATTCCGGTTGTTTCTGTTTGTTCCACCATGCCCCCTGATTCCAGTGGGAGGTGGCTGAGATGATCTCTCCGATGATCCCGTTTTTCACCTCCAGGTAGGCTTCCCAGTAATCACGCCGATGTCTTCTCTGGTTGCCGGTAACAACGCTCAGCCCTTTTGCCGTTGCCACCTTCGAGGCGGCTATCACCGTGCGGATTCCCGTTGGATCTACGGCACAGGGTTTCTCCATGAACACATGTTTCCCTGCTTCTATGGCAGCCTTGAACTGCTCAGGCCTGAAATGTGTGGGGGTGCACAGCAGCACCAGCTCCACCTCCGGCATGGCCATCACTTTTTGATAGGCATCAAAGCCGAAAAAGCAATTGCTGTCATCAACCTTGTTGTTATTTTCAGCGAGGATGGTACGACATCGTTCCATCCGGTCAGGAAAGAGATCAGCCAAAGCGATGATTTCAAGGTTCGGTCCAGCACTTAAGAAATTGACAGCAGCTCCCGTTCCCCGGTCACCACACCCTATCAGGGCTGCTTTCAATGGTGCTCCATCGGGTGCTGTCTCCACAAATGAAAACATCCCCAACTCTTCAGGAGTAAAGGAAGCAGTGGATCTCTTTTTCGAATTTCCTGTACAGGATGACAGGATTGCAGGCGTTGCCACACCCAACGGAATGGTGCTGCCCAACAGGGCACTGTTTGTTAAAAATTTTCTGCGTTTCATGATACTCATTATTTAGTAGTTTGTTTGAATTGTCTATTCTTCCCATTTCACCCATTTCTGCTCATCGTTCCATCCCGCTTTCACGATTGTTTCGATGAACTGCATGCCCCGCACGCCATCCTGTACGTTCGGGAAGTCCAGCATCTCGGGCGTGGGTTGTTCACCCGAGCGGTGTGCCATCACGGTAAGGGTGAAGTTGCGGTAGATGTTGGCGAATGCTTCGATGAA
>JAAZLV010000377.1 GCA_012799155.1 Bacteroidales bacterium
GTTTCGGGGCCTTGCCACGTAAAATCTTATCAAGATCAATCCTGAATGCACTGTTTTGGTTCATTGCATTTCGCTACTTACTAATTTGTCGCAAATGTACAAAAATATGGTTAAGCAGTAAACTCTCTCCCTAAAAATCTTTTTTTTCCACTTTTCTGAGATGAGGCAATCGATTGGAACATTCCGCTCCTCCTGAAGTTGTTACGGCTTATGTGCAAAGCCTTGCCTTGAATTTGAATTGTGTGTTACCCTATTTCAGGACGAGACATCCTGAAATAGGGTTCTAGGTGCCTCTATCCTTATTGCACCTTTATTGCACCCTTATAACCACCTCAATAATTATGGGAGTGAGTATAAGGGTGGTATTAACTTAGAATATAAGATGAGTTTCCGAAAATAGGCGAAGATCTTGCAATTCTGAAGGGAACGACGGTAGCGTTGCATATCGTGTTTCACCTGTTGCAACGAAGGGATCGAAGCGCCGTATCAGAAAAAATGATTTCTGTGGCCACTCTTGTCCAATTGTGTTTCCTAGGAATTTGGCACTTGGAAAATGTTAATGTAAAGATAAGCAGATGGATAGGTAGCGCTTTGAGGTTGTTGATAACTTTTTTGTAAAATATTGGGGGGAAATGTGGGGAGAAGTGGATAATTTTGTACTTTTACCGCAAATAAACTGCTATGCAGTTGAAATTTACACAGTATTGATCCAGTTTTTGGGAAATATTGAAGCCAGGGCCGATGCAAAGGGAAGAATCTTTGTGCCGGCAATCTTTCGCAAGCGTTTGCAGAGCGAGGGAGAGGAATTTCTGGTGCTCCGGAAAGATATTTTTCAGGATTGTCTGGTGCTCTATCCCGGTAGTGTGTGGGAGAAAGAGGTGGAGCTGCTGCGTAGCAGGCTCAACAAATGGAACCGCGAACAGCAGCAACTATTCCGGCAGTTTGTGCTGGATGCAGAAAAGCTGGAGCTGGATGCCAATGGTCGGGTGCTGATCCCGAAGCGATACCTGCGTATGGTCTCCATCGATACCGACGTTCGTTTTCTCGGAGTGGATGAGACCATCGAACTTTGGGCGAAAGAGAAGCTTGAGAAGCCCCTGGTGGAGCCGGAAGAGTTCGCATCGAGGTTGCAGCAGCTGATGGAACAGAATCCCTGACAAGGGATTCGCGGGCTTGGTGGGATGGTTTCTCATCCTGCGAACACTATAGATTTATTGAATGACTAACATCATAGAGGAGATGTCGAACATGTCGGAGAGTGAAGCATATCATATTCCTGCGCTGCTTGCAGAAAGCGTGGAGGGGTTGCGGATCGCTCCCTCGGGCGTTTATGTTGACGTCACTTTTGGCGGTGGGGGGCATTCGCGTGAGATATTGAAACGTTTGGGACCTGCAGGTCGTTTGATTGCCTTCGACCAGGATGAGGATGCGGCACGAAACACCCTTGACGACCCGCGCTTTCAGCTGGTAAGGAGTAATTTTCGTTATCTGAAAAATTTCCTTCGTTACTACGATATTGATGAGGTGGATGGTGTGCTGGCCGATCTCGGGGTCTCCTCGCACCATTTTGATGATTCGGAGCGGGGTTTCTCTTTTCGCTTTGAGGGCGATCTGGATATGCGCATGAACCGCGATGCGGGAAAACGTGCAGCTGATATCCTGAACGACTACCCTGCAGAGAAACTTGCCGATCTCTTCTTCCGCTACGGAGAGTTGAGGAATGCAAGGGCTATCGCTGCTGCAATTGTGGCATCCAGGTCAACCGCACCGATTGTTACCACGGGGCAGTTGCTTGACATCCTGCAACCCTTCACCGGCAGAGACAAGGAGAAGAAAATGCTGGCTCAGGCATTTCAGGCACTGCGCATAGAGGTGAACGGGGAGATGGATGCCTTGGGCGAGATGTTGCAACGGTCATTGGAGATGTTGAAGCCCGGTGGTCGCATGAGTGTGATCTCCTATCATTCGCTTGAAGATAGGATGGTGAAGAATTTCTTCCGCAGCGGTAATTTTGAAGGGACGCTTGTGAAAGATTTTTTCGGCAATGTGGAGACACCCTTTGAGCTGGTGAATCGCA
>JAAZLV010000060.1 GCA_012799155.1 Bacteroidales bacterium
GAGAAGGAAAATAAATCTCCTCGTTTAACATATTTTCCGAATTGAAAGCGGTACTTTTGTAGCTTATAGACAAATTAATCAATTAATTATATATGGAAATAACACACATTGAACACATCGGCATCGCAGTGAAGAGCATTGAAGAACAACTTCCCTATTACGAAGGGATTCTGGGGTTGAAATGCTACAACATTGAGACAGTGGAAGATCAGAAGGTAAAAACTGCCTTTTTCATGGTCGGCCAGACTAAGTTAGAGTTGCTGGAACCAACCAGTGAGGAGAGTACCATTGCCAAGTTCATCGAAAAAAGAGGTGAAGGGATCCACCACATCGCCTATGCCACCAAGAACCTTGGAGAATCTTTAAAGGAGATGGAATCCAAAGGGGTGCGCCTGATAGATCAGCAACCGCGCGGAGGTGCTGAGGGACTAAACATTGCCTTCCTTCATCCCAAATCTACCGGCAGCGTGCTGACCGAACTGTGCGAACATCCTGAATAACCGCAGCTGCCATTTGACCAACAACCGCAACATCAAATAACACATCACATTATAATTGCATTCATATGAGCAACCAACTCGAGAAAGTAAAAGAGCTTATCCAACTACGCGAAAAAGCACGCATAGGCGGGGGTGAGAAGAGAATCGAATCACAACACCTGAAAGGCAAATATACGGCACGCGAACGCATTGCCATGTTGCTGGACGAAGGTAGCTTCGAAGAGTTCGACATGTTCGTGGAACACCGTTGCTACAATTTCGGCATGGAAAAAACCAAATTCCTTGGCGATGGCGTTGTAACCGGTTACGGCACCATTGAAGGACGTCTGATTTACATCTTCGCACAGGATTTCACCGTCTCCGGCGGATCCCTCTCAGAGATGCATGCACAAAAGATCTGTAAGGTAATGGACCAGGCCATGAAGATGGGTGCACCACTGATCGGCATCAACGATTCAGGAGGTGCCCGTATACAGGAAGGTGTGAACGCCCTGGCCGGGTACGCAGAGATCTTCCAGCGCAACATCCTGGCATCGGGAGTGATTCCACAAATCTCCGGTATCTTCGGTCCCTGCGCCGGCGGTTCAGTCTACTCACCCGCACTCACCGACTTCATCATCATGAGCCAGGGAACCTCCTACATGTTCCTCACCGGCCCCAAGGTGGTGAAATCGGTAACAGGTGAAGATGTGACCCAGGAACAGTTGGGCGGTGCTTCAGTGCACGCTTCAAAATCGGGCGTTTCACAGTTTCAGGTACAGACCGAAGAGGATGGCATGAAGCTGATTCGTAAGTTGCTCAGCTACATCCCCCAGAACAACCTGGAGGAAGCACCGCTTTATCCCAACGATGACCCCATCGATCGTCTGGAGGATGGATTGAACGATATCATCCCCGACAGTCCCAACAAACCCTACGACATGTATGAGGTGATTGGAGCGGTGATCGACAATGGTGAATTCCTCGAAGTGCATGCCGACTATGCCAAGAATATCATCGTCGGTTTTGCCCGCATGAACGGCCAGTCCGTAGGAATCGTGGCCAACCAGCCCAAGTTCCTTGCAGGTGTCCTCGACATCAATGCCTCCCGTAAAGCTGCCCGTTTCGTACGCTTCTGCGATGCATTCAACATCCCACTGGTAACGCTGGTCGACGTGCCCGGCTTCCTGCCCGGTACCGGTCAGGAGTACGGTGGCGTGATTACTCATGGCGCCAAGCTTCTTTATGCCTATGGCGAAGCCACCGTACCCAAGGTAACCGTGACACTGCGTAAGTCTTACGGTGGAGCCCATATCGTGATGAGCTGCAAGCAGCTCCGTGGTGATATCAACTATGCATGGCCTACTGCCGAGATTGCGGTGATGGGTGCCGACGGTGCGGTTGAAGTGCTCTACAGCAAGGAGATCAGCTCGGAAAAAGATCCGGAGAAACTGACTGAACTGGTGAACGAAAAGAAGAAAGAGTACAACGACCTCTTCACAAACCCATATGTGGCAGCACGTTACGGATACATCGACGATGTAATCGAACCGCGCAACACCCGTTTCAGGGTGATCCGTGCACTGCAGCAGCTGCAGACCAAGAAACTGCAGAACCCGCCCAAGAAGCACGACAATTTACCACTTTAAATGCAGCCTAGTATGAGAATAATCAAACGAATTATATTTCTTTTTGCAACTGTGGCATTGCTCAGTGGCTGCTCCACCCAGGTGAAGAATCCGGAATGGGTCATCAACGAGGTGATGGTGGTCAACGAGACAAACTTTGTGGATGATTTCGGGCAGCGACACGGCTGGATTGAGATCTACAACAATACCGCCAAAACGATGGACCTGGGGGGTCGCTTTCTGACCAACGACCGAAACAACCCGAAGAAGTATCCGATTCCACGGGGTGATGTCCTCACACGCATCAAACCCCATCAGCATGCCTTGTTCTGGGCCGATGGCAATCCTTTCAACGGCACCTTCCACCTCAACTTCGAGCTGGACCCCACAAAGGATAACTGGATCGGTCTTTATGACAACGACGGCAAGAAATTGCTGGATGAAATCATCATCCCTGCCGGTATGCTGGCTGATCAAACATTTGGTTATGCACAGGACGGCATCAAATACAATGAGACAGGTACTGCTTCCGGGGTGTTATTGGAAAGAGTGACCCCCAGTAGCAACAACGCTATTCTGGAAGAGAATCCCAAGGTGGTCAGCCTGCAAGAGGATGATCCGTTGGGGGGCCTTTTGACCGTTACCTCCATGTTAGTGGTATTCTTTGGCCTGATTGCCCTCTACTTCTTCTTCAAGCTCTCGGGCAACATCGCCAAGAGCATGACCCAAAAGAAGGTGGCTCAAAGTGGCACACTCTCCGCAGTACGCAGTCATTCACATCTCTCGGGTGAGGTCTTGGCAGCCATCGCAGCAGCCATCCATGAGATGAAGGAAGACCAGCATGACATTGAGTCGACCATCCTCACCATCCACCAGGTGAAACGCAACTTCTCCCCCTGGAGCACCAAACGGCAATCGTTGCGTGAACTACCCAGATAAGCACATAACAATCAGAAAAAACAGATTAATCCGATGAAAGAATTTAATTATAAGATTAACGGCACCCCCTACAGGGTTGTTGTAAACAAAACAGACAGCGAAATAGTAGAACTGGAGGTCAACGGTACTCCCTATACCGTGGAGTTGGCACAGAAAAAGAAAAAATCGCTGGCAGGTGTGCAGCGTCCCAGTACCGTCAACATGCCCACACCTCAGAGTGCTTCGACACCGCTGGTCACCAGACCCAGCAGTGCTGCAGGCAAGAGCTCTGTACAATCGCCATTGCCGGGTGTCATCCTGGATCTCCGCTGCAAGGTGGGTGACTCGGTGAAGAAAGGACAGACCCTGATGATCCTCGAGGCGATGAAGATGGAAAACAACATCCTGGCCAACGTGAACGGCAAGGTAACCGAGATTCTTGTACAAAAAGGTGATTCGGTGCTGGAAGGCGCGGATCTGGTAGTAATCGAATAAAAGCTGTCGCATAAGATGAATACATTGATTTCATTAACAGACAACCTGCGCACCTTCTGGAGCTACACCGGGTTTTACAATGCAGAACCGGGACACCTCGTCATGATCCTGATCGGGCTGGTTTTCATCTACCTGGCCATCACCAAGGAATATGAACCGTTGTTGCTGATTCCGATAGGATTCGGTATCCTGGTAGGGAACATTCCCTTCAACGAAGCAGCCAACCTACAAGTGGGCATCTACGAAGAGGGGTCAGTGCTTAACATCCTTTACCAGGGGGTGGTACAAGGGTGGTATCCACCCCTTATCTTCCTGGGTATCGGTGCGATGACCGATTTTTCGGCACTGATTGCCAACCCGAAGCTAATCCTGATTGGTGCTGCGGCACAGTTTGGCATCTTCGGCGCTTACATCATTGCCTTGCAGTTGGGTTTCGCACCCAATGAAGCAGGAGCCATCGGAATCATTGGTGGGGCTGACGGACCAACCGCCATATTTACCACCTCCAAGCTGGCACCCCACCTATTGGGAGCCGTAGCCATCTCGGCTTACTCCTATATGGCCCTGGTGCCAGTGATTCAGCCACCCTTCATGCGACTGCTAACCACCCAGAAGGAACGGGTAATCAAGATGAAAACACCCCGTGTGGTATCCCAGACGGAGAAGATCCTCTTCCCTATCATGGGTATGCTGCTCACCACTTTTCTGGTGCCTTCCGGTCTGCCACTATTGGGCATGCTCTTTTTCGGCAACCTGCTGAAAGAGTCGGGTGTCACCCGTCGTCTTGCAGAGACTGCGCGCGGCCCACTGATTGACACCATCACCATCCTGCTGGGATTCACGGTTGGTGCTTCAACACAAGCTACCACCTTCCTGCGTGTAGAGTCTGTGAAAGTGTTTGCTATCGGTGCGCTCTCTTTTGTGATTGCCACCTGTACGGGTATTCTATTTGTAAAATTCCTTAACCTCTTCCTCTCGAATGAGAAGAAGATCAACCCGCTGATTGGCAACTCTGGCGTTTCCGCTGTTCCTGACTCAGCTCGAATCTCACAAACCATCGGTTTAGAATATGATCCGGCAAACTACCTGCTGATGCACGCCATGGGTCCCAACGTGGCCGGCGTGATCGGTTCGGCGGTGGCTGCAGGTATCCTGCTGGGATTCCTCTATTGATAAAACAACCAAACTGTTACAGCAATGGGATTGGAACAGTTGTTGCCTGCCATTGCAGGCATGACTTGGCAACATTTGGTCATGATAGGTGTAGGAGTTCTCCTCATCTATCTGGCCATCGCCAGGAAATATGAGCCGACGTTGCTCTTGCCTATGGGGTTCGGTGCAATCCTTGTGAACATACCCCTTTCGTCGGCCCTCACTCAGATTGACCCTTCCACGGGTGAAGCAGTGGAAGGAGTGCTCAATGTCTTCTTTCAGGCAGGTATTGCCACCGAGATCTTCCCCCTGCTGATCTTTATCGCCATCGGGGCTATGATCGATTTCTCTCCCCTCTTTCGCAACCCATCCCTGTTGTTATTTGGTGCTGCTGCTCAGTTTGGCATCTTCCTCACCATGCTTTTTGCTTCCATGCTTGGTTATGACCTGCGTGAGGCAGCTTCTATCGGTATCATCGGTGCGGCCGATGGACCTACCTCGATCGTAGTGGCCTCCCGTTTTGCACCATCCCTGTTGGGACCCATATCCGTGGCGGCCTATTCATACATGGCACTGGTACCAATCATTCAACCACCAGTGATCAGGATGCTTACATCAAAAAAAGAACGGCTGATCCGGATGAGCAATACCTCCAACAAGCAGATCTCCAAAAAGGCACTTATCATGTTCCCGATTGTAGTCACCATCGTGGCAGGCATCATTGCACCCTCGTCGCTATCGCTGATCGGCTTCCTGATGTTTGGCAATCTGGTGCGTGAATGTGGTGTCCTCAACAAGCTCTCCCTTTCGGCACAAAATGAGTTGGCGAGCCTGGTAACACTATTGCTGGGCATCACCATCGCCAGCACCATGACGGCCGATCGCTTTATTAGGGTAGATACGTTGATCATTATTGCCTTGGGACTCTTTGCCTTCGTCTTTGACACATTTGGAGGGGTGATTTTCGCCAAGTTCCTGAACCTCTTTCGCAAGGAAGGATACAAGCTGAACCCGATGATCGGTGCCTGTGGCATTTCTGCCTTCCCCATGTCGGCACGTGTGATCCACCAGATGGGTCAGAAAGAAGATCCTTTCAACTACCTACTTATGCCGGCAATCAGTGCCAATGTAGGCGGACAAATAGGTTCGGTAGTCGCAGGAGGAATCATCCTGACGCTGGTTCCCTTTTTCGCATAAATACACAGATGATGACACCCATTTTTGAAAAAGCACTGTTGATTGCAGCCATCGGGATGACAGGTATCTTTCTCTTCATGGCTGTTTTCTACCTGTTGATCCTGTTACTCGACAGGTTGATGCCCTATAGGGAAGAGAAACCGGATGAGGAGAATATCGTGGAATTCGAAACAGAAGAAGATGAAGAAGAGAAATAGACAGGGTTTCCTTATCATTTATCTCAATGCTGCTTCCTAACATCTGCCCCCCACATCAGCTTGTCACGTAAGGTCTCGTAGAAGGTATGCCCAATGCGTTTCACCACCCGTAGGGTATAATCAGCCTTGCGAACCTGGATGCTTACCGTTTCATCGAGCACACGCGACTGGCCATCGACCGATACCAGGTACATATGGCTGCGGCTCTCCACCTTCAGTGAAATCAGACTGTTGTCATCAACTACCAAAGAACGCGAGGTGAGGTTATGCGGGGCGATGGCAGAGAGTATCATGCTAGGAGTGGTGGGAGCAAGAATTGATCCTCCGATGCTGAGTGAATAGGCTGTTGATCCGGAGGGTGTGGCAACTACCAACCCGTCTGCCTGGTAGGAAGTGAGATAATCGTTGTTGATGTATGCATGGATAGAGAGCATCGAGGCGGTATCCTGTTTGGAAATAGCCACCTCATTGAGGGCATGTGCATTGAAATCGTCCGGTGGAAAGGTCTCATCGGTTGTCAACTTCAGGAGCGAACGCTCTTCAACCTTGTAATCATTGCGCATCACCTCCTGCAATGTTTCATCCACATCCGAATAATTGATGGCTGCAAGAAAACCGAGTCGTCCGGTATTGATACCCAGAACAGGGATCCCCGTATTGCCCACTGTTGCCGCTGTACGCAAAAAAGTTCCATCACCTCCCACACTCAATACCATGTCGACAGGAGGCAATGTCTCCACCAGTTCACAGAAGGGACCAATGCGGTATTGAATATGTCCTGGAAGTGTGTGAAAAAAGCTCTCCGGCAGAAAGAGTTCTCCTCCACACCGAATAATGGATAAACAGACCCCGCCGAACTGTTCTTCTGCTCTGGCAGTCCGGTCGGGAAACATACTGCCGAATAAGGCAAACTTCATCCTCTAATCCCTTTATGGTTTAACAATTACATATCCAGATAATACATCAGTTCGTCGAGCCGTTCCCTTTGTTTATCGGTGACTTCACCTTCTCGCATAAAATGATATATTACCCGGTAGTTAAAACGTTCGAAACTACGCAACACGGAGGTAGGATCAACCACATCCAATTTCAGAGAAACCATCAGGGTTGATCCACCCGAGAGTGGCATCACTGACAATGCCATCACATGAGCATTGTTGCTCTCCACAATCCGGGCAATCTCAGTGAGGGTATAGTCCCTCAACGCCACCTCCAATATTATCAGTGAATTTTCTGATTCAGAGAGCTCCGCGAACTGTTCAGGGCTTAGGGGAGAAGTGAACCATTCCACCTGATTTTTGATAAATTCTTTCTCCGACATTGCGAAAAACGGTTATTTCGTATTACTTTTGTATCACTTCCACAAAGATGGTAATTTTTTACCTATTTGAGCACCCGTGCGGTTTTTTTATTATTTCTTATCCAAAAAAAACTGGCTGGTTTCGCCATTGTGAAGTGAAGAGTGTAAAATATTATGACGAAGTTAAGCGTTAATGTAAACAAGGTGGCCACGCTGCGAAATGCACGCGGGGGCAAAATTCCTGATCTGGTACAAGTGGCTGTTGACTGTCAACATTTTGGAGCCGAAGGGATCACTGTACATCCCCGCCCTGACCAACGGCACATCCGTTACAGCGATGTGTTTGACCTGCAGGCAAAAGTTTTTACTGAATTCAATATCGAAGGCAATCCCACACCAGAGTTTATCACCCTGATTAGAAAAATCAGACCGGCACAAGTGACACTGGTACCTGATGCCCATGATGCCATCACCTCCGATGCCGGTTGGGACACCATCAACCATAAGGAGTTCCTGAGTGATATCATCAGCGAGTTTCAGTCAATGGGTGTACGCACCTCAATCTTTGTGGATCCCAATCCGGAGATGATCCGGATGGCATCACAGATTGGCACCGACCGCATCGAACTATACACCGGCCCTTACGCCATGCAGTTCCCGATTGACAAGGAAAAGGCGGTGGCTCCTTTTGTTGAGGCAGCTACCCTGGCAAAGAGTCTGGGATTGGGCATCAACGCAGGTCATGACCTGAACCTCGACAACCTGCATTACCTCTGGCAGCAGATCCCCTGGCTCAAAGAGGTCTCCATCGGACACTCACTTATCAGTGATGCTCTCTACATGGGACTCAAAGAAACAATAAAAGCATATAAAAATTGTTTAAAAGAGACTCCTGATGTGGAATGACCAACTAAAACATTTATCTTTATCAATTGACTTTTACCAACTATAACAGAATCATTGTGATATGAATCTTTTGCAAATACCCTCACCGGCAGACAGCCTACAGGCAATCTACAACACCATGCAGCAAACAGCGGTTGCTGAAGAAATGGCAGCAAAGATGAACGCATTCGACCTGGCACTGAAAGGTGGATGGATCATGATCGTTCTGCTGGTACTGTTACTGATGACCATCTACGTCCTGATTGAACGGACGCTGGTGATCAACAAAGCCGGCAGAGAGGACAACTCATTTATGAACCGTATCAAGGATTACATCCTGGATGGCAAGATTGACGCAGCAATGAATCTCTGCCGCAATACCGACACCCCCTCCTCCAGGATGGTGGAGAAAGGGATTTCACGCCTGGGACGTCCTATGGGTGATGTGATGTCGGCAATCGAGAACCAGGGCAACATCGAGATCTCCAAGCTGGAGAAAGGAATCCCCGTTCTGGCAACCTCCGCCTCGGGTGCTCCCATGATAGGTTTCCTCGGAACAGTGACGGGTATGGTAAAGGCTTTCATGAGCATGGCAAGCGCCGGAGCAAATGTGGATGTGAACATCCTCTCCACCGGTATCTATGAGGCACTGGTCACCACCGTGGGTGGTCTGATAGTGGGCATCATCGCACTCTTTGCCTACAACTACCTCTCCACGCGAATTAAGGGCATCGTCAACAGGCTGGAGATGCGGATCATGGAGTTCATGGATATCCTCAACGAACCGGCAGCATAACAGAATCGGCAGATTGACCGATTTGATGATTCATAGTCAATCAACAAATCACCGAATCAAAGAGATATGGCATTAAAACAGCGATTTAACATAGAATCGAATTTCAGCATGGCATCGATGACCGATGTAATCTTCCTGCTGCTGATCTTCTTCATGATCACCTCGACCATCGTCGTGCCCAACGCCATACAGGTTTTGCTGCCACGTTCGCAGCAACAGGCACAGGCCAAGCCCATCACCCGGGTAACCATCGACAAGGATCTGAACTACTACGTGGCCAATGCCAATGAACGGGAGCGACAGGTGCCCTTTGAAGCGATCACCCCGTTCCTGCAATCTGTATACAGTGCCGAACCGGATATCTTCGTAGCGCTCTACGCCGATGAAAGTGTTCCCTACAAGGAGATTGTCCGTATCCTGGACATTGCCAATCAGAACAGATTCAAGATGGTACTGATGACAAAACCCAACTGAGGGGACTGATTTGTATTACCAAAAGCTAATAGAAAATCAATGGAGGTAACGAGAGAGAAAATAGGAGGAATTGCAGGAACAATTATTTTTGCCATATTGCTCCTGCTGATCCTGTTGTTCTCCTACTTCACCCTCAACACCCCGCCGGAGGAACTGGAAGGAATTCCGGTAATGTTTGGTAGTGTGGAGGATGCCTATGGAGTGGCTGAGCCCCCAATGAATGATCCCACACCACTGCCCGCCCAACAACCCCAACCACCGATAAGCACCCCTGAAGAACCGCTGATCACCCAGGAGAGCGAGCCCACCATCGACATCGCTGCACAACGTGAAGAGACGGAACGACAAGCCCGACTGGCAGCAGAACGACGCGCAAGGGAAGAGGCAGAACGTCGCCGACGTGAAGAGGAAGCCCGGAAACGGGAGATCAATCAGCAAATGTCCGGTCTATTCGGTCAAGAGGCTGAAAGTCGCGGCAACAGCGAAGGAAGCGGCACTCAGGGAGTCACCACCGGGAACGCTACACAGGGATC